>SYKL01000372.1 GCA_005797785.1 Pseudomonadota bacterium
CCGAAATCCGAGCCAACCCGCGGTGGCGGCGGTACCAATCCCTGCAAAAAGCAGACCCAAGGAATCAAAACGCCCGGAAGCTTCGCCAAGCGGTAGGGGTGCACCCCATCCCCAAGGCCGCGGTTTGACCTCCAGAGTTACCTTTCGCAGAGATTCGTCCAGATACCAGTTACTAGGGCTGATATTGTCGACAGAGCTCGCCGTTGCTTTCCAATCCCCCGCCAGCCGCAGATCCACGAGGAACACCGAGGGAATTTCAGGTGCAGTGGCATTGCCGAACTCAAGAGCCAGCGGCTCCTTCGGCACCTCCGTCGCCAAATGAACGACAAAGCGTGTAAATACACCTTCTTCGGTGGCATCGCCGGTGGTGATCGTGGGAGAAAGGGCCTTTCCGTTGGACTTGAGGGAAATGCCGCTCACCAACTGGGCGTACATGCTTTCGATCGGGTCCCCAGGCTCGCGCTTTACCGCAGAATTTGGAATTTCGAACTGGTATTCTACGCTGAGGTGTGTTCCCTGCAGCTCCGCCAACAATGCGTGCCCGTAGTACTCATTGTCCTGTGGATGCGGCCAAGCGGTAGCTATAAACAGGAGGATCAAATGACCATCGCTTCGGCGTGGCTGAATTCCCGGCCGATGCGAAAAGCGTCCATGCGGACCGGAGTTCCGTCCACATCGACTGAGGTGAGGTCCGTGCCCGCCTCGGCGAGTCGGCGTGCGATCAGCGCTGTAAACGGGCCAAACATCGCTCCGTGGCCTGAAAAACCGACGAGTCGGACCAGGTTTCGTTGGCGAGGGTCGAATCCGAGGAACGGATTGTGGTCGGGGGTGGTGCCGTAGTATCCAGAGGTGGTCGCAGTGACTCCGGCGAATTCTCCAATTCCCGGGACGGTTTCGGCCATGTTCATCCAGGCTTGGAACGGCATCGCGTCGGTGCCCGAATTGTGGGCGAACCCCGGGGCAATCGTGTCCTGATCATCGTACGAAAAATCGGGTTCGGAAGTGGCTTCGTGAGCCCAACCCATCATCAATGAGTTCGCGTTTTCGGGGCGACAATATACGCCGGAAGGAGACACGATCAGCGGCATTTTAGCGAAGGTTTCGCGGTCGATCGGACCGTCTCGCTCGATGAACCAGAGGTAACGTTTGAAGGGCGAAATCGGAAGTTCTGTTCCTCCGAGAACTTTTGCGGTTCGGGGGGACCATGCATTGGTGCAGTCGAGAAAAAGATCGGCTTCAAATCGGCCCTTCGGTGTGGAGACGCTGACGATCCGATCGCTTTGGTGTACCGCACTGGTGACGGGAGCGGATTGCAGAATTTGACCGCCGAGTTCACGTACACGACGTGCACCTTCACCGTACACCAACGCCGGGAACAGAAAACCGTCGGTCGGACAAAAGGTGCCGCCAACTATGGCTTCCGACACCCACGGAAACTGCGCACGCAATGCGGAATTTTCTAGCGCAACCACCTCAGAGAGCCCTGCTGCCTTTTGCAGTTTTACACGGGAGATCGCCGATTCCCAGCTGCTTTGATCTTGGTACAAAAAGAGGTAACCGTTTTGCTGCAAAACGACTTCGCCGACCTCCGCCGCGAAGTGTCGGTAAAAGTCGACGGAATACCGCATTCCCCGAACAGTTTCCTCCGTCGAGAACTGTTGGCGGATTCCCGCGGCGGTCCGCGAGCTGGATCCAGCGCCGATGTGGGCGGCCTCCAGGAGGGTGACTTGCCAGCCGGCCAAAAGTAGCTCACGAGCGACAAGAACCCCGCTGATTCCTCCCCCGATCACCACCGCTCGCCGCGACCCCATCCCCCCTCCATTGCCGCATCCTACCTCCGCGACCTTTGACGGGAATACACAGATGTAAGAGAACCATCGGGATATACGTTAGGGATAGTGTTTTTTGGAGTCCTTATGGGCGTGTTTTCATGGTTGTCGAAGGGTTTGGTGACGCCGACGGAGGCGCAGCCGCACGGCCTGCCCGGAGTTCAGGGAAAGACAGTACAGGAGCTATCTGATTCGTTGCGGACTTTTGCGTGGGACGCGTGGTCTGTCGAAGGAGATCGCGAACCGCTGCGCGCGGCATTGGTAAAGTTGGTTGACCATCCGTCACCGATCATTCGCAGCGAAGCGGTGCACGCTTGGGTTCAGCTGTTGGGACCGGAGTTTCACCCTGCCCAGGTGGCGTGGTTGGAGCAGCTTCTCGAGCGCGGCGGCCTTTCCGCGGATGCCGGCAAATATCTGCTTCAGGGCGCGGTAAAGTTGGCTCGAGTCGGTGGAGTGAGATTGGTCGAGCATTTTTCGATGCACCCCGACGCGCGTATGCGCGGTCAGGTGGCACGATGGTGCGGCGTAGCGGTGTTGCCGGTCGAGGATTCTCGTCGCTTGTTGTTTGAGTTGCTTGAGGATTTTGACGCGAGTGTTCGCGCGGAAGCGGCGCATGCTGCGGCGGCCCTGTTTCCTGATCCCGAATTGGCGCTGCGGCTGGTGGCGATGTCCCGTGTGGAAGTCGTCGAAGAAGTTCGTATCAATCTTGCGACTTCTCTGGTTCGATTCGGTCGCGGTCGAGACCCGCACGTCTTGGCGGCCGTGACCCGGTTCCAAAACGACCCGCGGTGGCGTGTGCGGGAAGCTACCGAAGAAGCCTTAGAATTTACGGAAACCGACGTGGGTGAGCGGCGGCTCGGCAGCCAGGTGGCATGACCTCGGTTACATCAGCGCCGAGGTTCTGATGTCCCAGCTTGCAGCGAACGAACATCCTCCCGTTTCCAACGACGATCTGCTTCTTGCCTACCGCGTCGGCGTGCGATCCCGATCGACGGAAGAGCATATCGTTCGCCTTGTATCTCGAGGGGAGGTCAAGTTTGCGATTTGGGGTCCCGGCGAGGAGGTCCACGGAACGGCCACTGCGTTGGCGCTCTCGAAAGTGGTCGATCCTCAGAACTTTGGGATGGTGCCCCATTATCGATCGGGCTCCCTCTGCTCGATGTGGTGCACGCTCAACGGAGTGTCCGATTTCACGCTGAAAATGCTGCGGCAGCAGTTTTCGCGGGGCACGGACGAGATGAGCGGCGGTCGTCAAATGGTTTACCATTTGCACATTCCAGAAGTGGGTATTTTGCCGGTTCAATCCGCAGTTGGTATGCAGCTTGGCAAGGCGGCTGGATATGCGCTCGGCTACCGCCTGAAGGGAGTTTCCAACGGGGTTTCGCTGGCGATCATCGGCGATGGCACCACCGCCGAAGGTGATCTTCACGATGCGATGAATGCGGCGTCGGTCTGGAACCTTCCGGTGATCTACATGATCACGGACAACCGGATCGCGATTTCCACCACGCCGGAAGAGGGGCGTGGGATCCGGGATTTCGAGGCATACGCGAAGGCTTTTGGGCTCGGCTACTACAGTTGCGACGGTCGGGACTTTTTCGATGTGTACAACACCACGGTCAATGCGGCGACGTACGCCCGCGATCAACAGAAAGCCTGTTTGTTGTATGTCCACTCCCTACCGCGGTTCAATGGACATAGTTCGGCGGCAGACGTCACCTTTGACTTGTCGCAAGCCGATCCGCTGATCGCGTTCGGCGAGCAACTGGTTCAGAGAGGAATTCTCAAGCCCGAAGATGTGCTGCAGCGCATCAAGGCCGACGGGCGTGATTTCTTCGCGCACCATCAGTTGGGCCGCGTAATGACCGAAGAAGACGCCGCGGTGAAAGCGACGATCGAGCAGGTGCGCCTGGAGCCCGAGCCGGATCCTGCGACGGTTGGGGAGTTCGTGCGGCCGCCGTTCCCCATGCAGCCGGAGACTTCGCCTGGATCTGGAACCACCATTGTGAGCTATGCCGGGGCCATTCGGAGCGCTCTGGACAAGCTGATCACTCGAAAGAATGGGTTTATGCTCGGGCAGGACGTCGGCCGATTGGGTGGGGTTATGCAGGCTTCTGCCGGCCTGAAATCCAAACATCCTTCTCGGATTGTGGACGCTCCGCTCAATGAGCCGTTGATCGTGGGCACGTCTACGGGAGTGGCGCTTCACCCGGACATTATGGCGTTGCCGGAAATCCAGTTCGGTGACTATTCGCTCAACACCTTCCATTGGTTGGTGTACCTCGGCAACATGCATTGGTCGACGCGTGGTCGCGCCCATGCAAAGCTCGTTTTGCGTATGCCGACCGATCCATTTGGCGGCGGCGCGATGTACCATTCGATGAGCCTCGATGGGTATTTTGCGCCGATCCCGGGATTGGTCGTGATCATGCCATCGACCAGCTTCGACATCCACGGATTGTTGCTGTCCGCAGGGGATTATGACGGTCCGGTGATCTGTTTGGAGCCCAAATGGATGTACCGTCAGACCCTTGGGCCTGCGTTTCCAGGGGAGCCCCAAGATCCGACGGCACAAGCCGAGTTTAAGAAGAAGATCATGCGCGGCGAGATCCCCGATCTACCGGATGTGCGAGTGCCGTTCTCGAAAGGCATCATTCGACGTGCGGGATCGGACGTCACCGTCGTGGGTTGGGGGCGAGCGGTGTGGACGGCGTTAGATGCCGCCGAGAAGCTTGCGAAGCAAGGGGTTTCCTGCGAGGTGATCGACCTCCGCACCATCGTTCCGCCGGATGTGGAGCTGGTCAAAGAATCCGTGGGCCGGACCGGCCGATTGGTGGTGTGCGCCGAAGATCGAAGTTTTGCCGGCGCGGTTCGCGCGATCCAGGGTGCAATCGTCGACGAGATGCCGGGCACACCGACCCGAGCGATCGGCCAGAAGAACATTCCCGGTATCGCTCAAAGCCTCGTTTTGGAAGATGCTACCGTGCTGACGGCGTCGGATGTGGAAGCGGCGGTGCACGGCGTGTTGGATGTGCGGATCGCCGGAAGCGGTGGATGGGACTGGGTTCCGGTACGGTACTTTGTGGGCTAGAGCATCGGCCGAAAACCCTGATCCCTTTGTCGCGCGCGATTTGCGTGACCGCGCCGCTCATCCGTCGCGGGCCTCATGCCCAGCTTCCGTCCGGTGCTCGCTTTGCTCCTCGGGCTCAGGGCCTTCGATCCGCGCTCTAACCCTACTTCGCGGCGAGCAGCAACGAAAACCGTGGCCATAACTGGGTGATCATCGGGAGGCGCGCACCCATCGGGGCGCGGCGCCCCGCGGCGTCGACCGCGCCGTGCAGAGCGCTCGCGATTCCAGCGTCGAGCAAAGCGGGCGTTTTCGGTGCAGAAAGGGCCTCCCGGCACCAGGTGGCGGTGGCATGCCTCCACCCCGACAACCGTTCCTGAGCAGCGGAAGGAAGCGCATCCGCGTGGATGAGGACCGCCCGGGGCGTGCGATCGGCGTGCCGCCCGTGCACGGTAAACAGTGCTTCCAGCTTTCGAAGTGGCGGCGCGTCGGGCTTTAGCGCATCGAGATCGCGATGGGCGGCGTCGCAAACCTCGTGCACCAGCGCATTGACGAGATCGTCTTTGTTTTGGAAGTGTTTGTACAGGGTGGACTTGCTCATTCGTAAAGAGTCCGCCAAAGCACCGATGGTGAGTGCTTCGACGTCCTGCTGGTCTAAAAGCTTGGTTGCGCCTTGCAACAGGCGAACGCGCGGCGTTTGCATCCGGATCTCTAACGGATCCGACGAGGATGACGACCGTTGCATTAATATAACGATCGTTATAATGGTCGCACTCGGGGTGAACATGTCGGACGTCGATACGATCGTGATCGGTTCAGGAGCGGGTGGGCTTGCGGCCGCGGTGGCGATGGCGCGCTCAGGCGAAAAGGTGCTTGTGTTGGAGCAACACGATGTGCCGGGGGGCTGGTGCCACAGCTTTCGTCTGGGGGGCCACTGGTTTAGCCCCGGGGTGCACTACCTCGGCGAACTCGGCGAAGGCGGGCGGATGCGGCGCCTTTACGAGGGGCTCGGGGTAGCAAACGATCTGACGTTTCTCGAGCTCAACCCCGACGGTTTTGACCACCTGACCATTGGGAAAGAAAAGTTCGATATTCCCAAAGGCAAAGAGAATCTGATCCAGCGCCTGAAAGAGCGCTTTCCAAACGAAGCGAAGGGCATCGATCGGTATTTCGAGATTGTGAACGGGATTCTTCGCGAGATGGGTCCTTTCCTCCCGGAGACCCCGGTTGCGGAGCCGCCGCTCTGGAAAATGCCGTTTGTAAAGCCGTACCTGTCGCGTTGGGGGCTGCGTTCCCTGAAGTCGACCATGGACAGCTGTATGAAGGATCCGCTTTTGAAGGCCATTCTGGCGGTGCAGATTGGCGATACCGGCCTGGGGACGTCGGAGATCCCCACGGCGGTACATGCGAGTGTGCAAGGTCACTATTTTGACGGTGGGTACTATCCAAAGGGCGGAGGAGCGGCGATCCCGCGCGCTTTCCTGTCGCAGCTGAAAAAGAATGGCGGGCAGCTGAAGGTAAAATCAGGAGTGCGGCGAATTTTGGTGGAAAAGGATCTGGACGGCACGCCGCGCGCGATCGGCGTGGTGTTGGACGATGGCACGCAGATTCGGTCGAAAAGGGTGATTTCCAATGCGGATCCGGCCGTCACGCTGGGCCGACTGGTGAACCCGGAGTTCATTGGCTGGCGTACCAAGCGCGCTCTGGCGAAAACCCGCTGGTCGGTGTCGGCGATTTCGTTGTTTATGGCGGCCGATGTGGATGCGGAAGCCCTGGGGCTAGACAGCGGAAACTACTGGTACAACGAAAATACCGATGTCGACGAAGCTTTCCGACTGGCCGAAGGCAAGACCTTCGATGGCAGCCGGCTTGCAGGGCAATTCCTGACGTGCACCTCCTTGAAGGACCGCTCCAAAGGGCTCGGAAATACGCATACGTTCGAGGCTTTTGCGTTTGTGCCGTATGAAGGTTTCCGCGAATGGACGCACACCCGCTACGGCGAGCGTCCGGCGGACTATGCCGAAATGAAGAAGCAGCTCACCGACAAAATGTTGGTTGGACTGGAGCGATTTGCCCCCGGATTGTCAAGTAAGGTTACTTTCGCAGAGTTGGGCACCCCCCTCACGAACGAACATTACTGCGCTTCTACGAAAGGAAATCTGTACGGCACCGCCAAGACCCGTGCACAGGTGGGACCTTTCGCGTGGCAGATCCGCTCGGAAGTGAAGGATTTGTTCTTGGTCGGCGCCAGCACCGTGGGGCACGGCGTGTTTGGCGGCCATGTGAGCGGCGTATTGGCTGCGGCGAAGGCGCTGAAAATCAATGCGGCCGAACTGCTTCGGGCGGAGGGACAATCGATTCGGATTCTTCCTTGCGACGATACTTCCGCGTGGCCTTTGGACATGCAGGAGCGGATGGCGCTCAAACGCGGCGCATCGACGGAAGCGGTCGCATGAACCAAGAGATCCGCAGTGTTCGCGACCTTCGCCGCCATCAAATTGTGAGTGCGGCGCGGGCGCTCGTTGCGGAGGGGGGGCTGGAGGCCTTGACGATCGGCGGCCTCGAACGCCGATTGGAGTTCACCCGAGGGGTGATCAGCTACCATTTTCGCGACAAAGACGAGATCGTTGCGGCGGTTCTTGAAAGTGCCGTTTCGGAGATGGATGCGGCAACATTTGCGGAAGCAGCGGCGCAGGCGTCCTTTGAAGATCGAATTCGAAGCGTTTTTCGTTCGAAGGTGATGGGTTTTCTCACCCACCGTGAAGCTCAAAGAGTGCTTCTTTCCTTATGGACTCGCACGGACGCCGATGAACGCGCGGCCGCTTTGCACGCGCGGCTGTTTGGAGGTTGGCGGGCGCAGGCGGTGTCGCTGTTTCGAAAGGCGATGACCACCGGAGAATGCCGCTCGGACCTGTCTCCTGAGCGGCTGGCGGGGATCCTGGTGGGGAATGTGGTCGGAGTGGTGGTCCAGACCATCTGCGAAAAAGACGCGTTGAATGTTGCGGATCTGATCGACGAAGCGGCCGAGCAAACCCTGGCGCGGTGTCGACCCGAGAAGGTCCGGCCCGAGGTTGCGCAGACCGAGGCGTTTGCTGGCGCGTAACGCGCTACTTCATTGACTCGGCGCGCTTTTTGAACGCCTCTAAGGTCGCAGGGAGGGTTTGGCCGGTAAGTTTGTCGACCAAGGAGCCTGGCACCGGAAGAAAGCGAGGCAAGCCTACCTCGAGCCGGTAGTGTGCTCGGACTTTGTTCTCTCCGAGCGTTTCCAGCTTCCAACCACCATTGTTGACGGTCATGATGTTGGACTCCACGAGCTCCCAGCGCACCTCGTTGGGTGGGCTTTCGTGAAGACGCAGGGTGTATTCCACGCGCTTAACGACGGTGATCGCGAATTTTGCCTCGGTGACGCCGTTGCCGCGTTTGACGATTTTGGCGGATTCGATGTCCTTGAGAAACTCGGGGTACTTCTCATAGTCGGCGATCACGCTGAAAAGCACTTCCGCAGAAGTGTTTACGTCGATGGACTTCTCTGCACCGGGCATCGGAACCTCCGTTGGCGGACGATAGCGCAAGTGGATGCGTTTCGGAAGCGCTTCACGGCGATGGAGCACTACTCGAGGAAAGGCATGGACCGTTGGGTACTTCGGAGGGGGGAACCCAGCTGCTAACCTCCCAACCGTTGGGATGCGTCCACGCTCCCTCGTCGGGTTCTTGGCATCCATAGGGAACATCTCTCGGTTTGCTTCCCTCCATCGCAAACTGGAAGTGCCACCATTCCTTGGAGTAGGGCTTGAACCCTTGCTCGGACATCAGGCGTTTGAGGAGGAGGCGGTTTTCGAGGGGAATTCCGGTCGCATTGCGGGTGTGGCTGCGCTCGTCGAGCACATCCCAGAGGGTGCCCATGTCGATGGGTTCGCAGGTTTCCACCTTAGCGATAGTGAGATCGACCGTGTGTCCGTGGTTGTGCCCGGATCGTCGCGCGATGTAACCATTGTCGAGAAGAAAGACTTGATCGGTTCGTTTTGCCCAGGCGACCATTGCGGATGTGCCACGGAAAGGGCGGTAAGAATCATAGATCAGTAGGGTTAAACCTTGCTCTTGCAGCTGGACGTTGACCCTTTGCAGGGCGTCCGCGGGGGCTTCCAGCATCCACGCTCCTGGAGCTCCGTAGCCGGGAAGCGGCGCTCCAACGAAGTTATTGGAGGTGTGGTACCGGATGTCGAAACACGCACCGGGCAGCGCTGTGCGCAGGTCCACGAACCCCGCAGGGGGAGATCGCAAAAACCGAAGTGGATCGGGGGTTTCGGCGGGCGCGGTCACGGTAGGGGCTTCCGGCGGTGGCGTCGCAGGCACTTCCGCCGGCGTTGCCGGCTGGGAATCGGCTGGAACATTAGCCGGCGTGGCCGCGGTGGTTTCCGTGGGCGAGCACGAAGCTAGAAGGTAAAGTAACTTTACCAAAACGCGGGCGCGCGACACGGAAATCCTTTGGGAGCGGCGACAGTTTTAGTTGTCGCACGTGGGCATGATTTGGTAATGAATGTCGATCGTGGAGCCGCCCGCAGGAACGAAGTCATTGGTGAATTCGATCGCGTTCAACGCGGAATCGTAGGTCCAATGGGTGTTTGCGCCGTCGCCCGGCGCCAATAGAACGTCGTCGACGCGAACCTGGATGGTCTCTTCCACCGGTTCATTGGCGAGGGGGAAGGTGTCGGTGATCCCGATTGAGGCGTTTGCCACATCTTCGAGGTTTTCACCCCAGTTTTCGGCGCAGATCGAAACCAACGTGCCGCCGGTAGCCTGGATCGCATCGATATAACCGGTGGGTGCACCGGCACTTCCGCCGGGCCCGTTGCATCCGGAAGGCATGTCGCCGGCGATCGCGTTGATTCGGATCAAGTCAGGATTTCCACCTTTGGTGGCGAGGAAATCGTCGACATAGCCCAGAGCGTCCAAATCAAACGGCGAGGGACGAGGATTTGGGGCGACGCTCGCCCAGGTGCTGTATCCCCACGTGTTGTCCCAGCTGCTCGCCCAATTATCGCTGAAGTCAGGTTCGTCGGTCAGGATGACGATCGAGAGCATGCTGTTGTCGCGGAGGAAGGCGGAATCAGGGCCAGCCTCACCGCAGGCTTCCGGGGCGCCGCCGCCAGCGGGGGTCAGGCCTGCATGGGCGACATCGCATTCCGCCAGGCTGCGGGTGGCCCACCAGGACGCTTGAAGTCCTCTTTCGTCGGCGCTTCCGCCAATTCCGGCGGTGCCGGCTTGGAGTTGGAATTCGCCGATCGGATCAGCCGTACCTTGGTCGATGATGTCGCCGCGAAGCTCGGGGCTGTCGGTGGTGATAACCCCTACTTGATATGCCGA
>SYKL01000373.1 GCA_005797785.1 Pseudomonadota bacterium
GATGCTCCTGAAAGTGCAGGCAGGCCTGACCCTGGGGAGGCCTCTGTGGCTCGTCGGACCCCCTGGGGTGGGAAAGACGGCTCTGGCAATCGCGTGTGCCCAAGAGGTGCCACGGGCGCTGTTCTGCGCGGTGGGCGATTTGCAGGATCGGGATCGGCTGGTGGCGCGAATCGCGGCGACGGTCGGTTTGTCGGCGAACGCGGACTCGGGTGCGGTGGCCGTCGCCTTGGGGAAACGAACGGACCTCTTGGTTTTGGACGGCCTGGACGCCGTCACCGAGGTGGTGTCGTTGTTGGAAGAGTGGAGCCTCCACGTACGAATACTGGCGACCGCGCAGGTCCGTCCCGCCGATGGGCTGTTTTTGGTGGTGGAGCCGCTCGAGTCAGAGACTGCAGCGCGATTGTTTCGCCGTGAGGCGGAGAAGTCGAGGGTAGACCTTTCTGGATGGACATCCGAAGCCATAGCGCGCGTGACGGCCCAAATGGACGGTTTACCGCTTGCGATTCGGTGGGCCGCTAGCTATGCGGACATCTTGTCGGCCGACCAATTGCTCGCCCGGCTTGCGGGGGCCGATCTGCCGGAGGGTCCCCTGGAAGGGGTACTTTCCGCGGTCTGGGAGCGGCTCAACCCCGACCTTCAAGGCTACCTGAAGACATGGTCGGTGTTCTGGGGCCGGTTTTCGCTGGAAGGTGCTGAAGCGATCGCGCAGACCTCGGCCGTGGAACCGTTGAAAGAACTGGTGCAACGCAATTTGATGCGCGTGGAGAACCGGCTGGGCCGACGGCATTTTTCGCTGTTGGGCATGGTTCGCCGCTTTGCACGGGCAAAGGCGATGGCGGATGCCGGATTTCCGAGGGTCGAAGATCGGTGGCTGACGGAGGTAGAGCGGAATGGGGACGCCGATCTCCCCGACCTGGAGGCGGCTGTTCGCCGCTTGGAGTCGGAAGGCGGTGACCGCTGGGTGCGCCTTTTGTTGCGGTTGGCGGAGAGTTTCCGTCGGGAAGGGCCGACTGTGTCGGCGATTGCGGTGATCGATCGAGCGCTGCAAACGCCGGGGATCTCTGATGCGCAACGGGGAGCTTGCTTGCATTGCCGGGCGGAGGCGCGGTGGGTGCTCGGTCGGATGATCGAGGCTGAGCGGGATCTGGTCGAAGCAAAGTCATGTTTGGGTGCTCCTTTGGCGGCCATTCTCGCGTCGCAAGCGAAGTTTGACCTGGTTCAGGGGCGCCCGACGGCGGAGGTCGTGGAACAGGGCCTCGCTGAGGCTCGGCGGGTCGGAGATCTCGCTATCGAAGCGTTGTTCTTACGTTTGCGAGGAGCCGCGCGCCGGCGCTCGGGCGATAGCACGGGCGGTCGTACCGATTTGTTAGCTGCGGCGGGGCTGTTTGGGAGGGTGGGGCGAGCCGCGGATCGCGCGTCGGGCAGCGCCATCATTGGGGAAATGGACGAAAACGATGGGCGCTTCGACGCCGCAGCATCGCGGTATTCGGAGGCGATCGCGATCTATACAGCGATCGGAGCGCATCGCGGGCGAGCGCTTGCGCGGCTGGACCGTGCGGGAGTTCACCTGTGGGCGGGCGAATGGGCGGAGGCGGCAAGTCTGGTAGTGCCCGAATACCCAGAATTGATGCGGGAAGAACCGAGATGGGAAGCCTATTATCTGCTGAGGGCGGCGACCTTGGCCGCCGGCGGCCGTCGGTACCGGGAGGCCGCGGAGTACGCGGAGACAGGCGTTCGACTTCTGGTAACCGTGGATCAGTGGAGCGTGGAGTATGCGCTCCGGTTGGAGGCGGCCGAGGCGTGGCTTCGGTTGGGTGATCCGGACGCCGCGATGAGGATTTTGGCTGTTGACCGCGCCAGAGGCGCTCCCGCGAATGTACGTCCGCAAGTGACGGTGCTGGAGGCGGCGATTCGGGTGGCTCTTGGAAAAGCCGCAGATTGGGAGGCCGTGGAGGAGGCTCTGCCTGCGGTCGAACACCGCGGCGAAAGGGTGCTTTCCCAGGTGCGTGCCGCGGAGTCTGCGGAACAGTGCGGTGAGCGCGCCCGATCGACGGAGTGGGCGCGCCAAGCCGCACGCGAAAGCGATCATTTGCGACTTCCAATGACGGCGCCGATCTTCCAGCGCGTGCAGGGACTTTCTAAAAAGTAAAGCAGCTTTATTATCTGCCTGGTGTTTCTCTCCTCGGTTCGGTACACTTGGCCATGTCCAAACCTGTGTCTTCTGTGCCGCTCTATGCCAGGGTCCTGATCGGTGTGACCGTAGGGATCGTGCTGGGGGTCGTATTCGGCGACCAGCCGTACCTTTTAGGGCTATCGAATAAGGATTTTGGTCCCCTCGGAATGTTGGTGATTCGGCTGCTCAAAGCGCTGGCGACGCCGCTTGTGTGTTTGGCCATCCTCGATTCGTTCCTGAAAACCTCCATTTCGATGACGAGTGGGCTGCGACTGCTGGCCGTTTGCACCGTGAACATTGGCGTGGCGATGCTGCTGGGCCTTACGATTCTTTGGTGGTTTGATCCGGGTTCCTCCTGGCACGGTCATCTTTCGGAGTTGGAGGCGGTGAAAGCGGCCCCGGCCGCGGTAGCTCCGGACGGCACCTCTTTGAGCCCGTTGAAGAATCTCGCCGGGTTTGTTCCCGAGAGCGTGGTGGAACCTTTCTCGAAGAACCTCGTCATTTCGGTGGTGCTGCTATCGGTCCTGGCCGGTGCGGCGCTGAGATTCAGCCGGGATCAGGCGGGCGGGGTCGGCGAGTCTATCGAGCTTCTTGGTCGGTTGATCGAAGCTTCTTTGGCGGTCGTCACGCGCATGTTGCTCTGGGTGGCGGAGGCCATGCCGGTCGCGGTGGCGCTGATCATTGCCGATGTAGTGGGGAAATCGGGGATTGGTGTTTTCAAGGTGCTATGGGTTTTTCTAGCGACCACGCTCGCGGGGTTGCTGATCCACTCGTTGGTTTATTATCCGTTGGTGGCATGGGGGGTGGGGCGAAAGTCGCCCGCTATCCTGTTTGGAAAGGGGTTGGATGCGGTCGTGACCGCGGTTTCCTGCAACTCCAGCCTGGCGACGATGCCGGTGACGTTGAAGTGTTTGAAGGACATGGGCGTGAGCGAGCGCGCTGCGCGATTGAGTGCGTGTGTCGGTACGAATTTCAATAACGACGGCATCATGTTGTACGAGGCCATGGCGACCCTATTTCTTTGCCAAGCGTTAGGTTTTGACCTCGATCTCGGTCAACAGATCACAGTGGTGGCGGCGGCGGTGATGGCCGGGGTTGGCATTGCCGGCATTCCGGAGGCGGGACTGGTGATTCTTCCTCTTGTATTGACGGCAGCGGGCATTCCGGAGGCCACGATTGCCGTGATGATCCCGCTGATTGTGCCAGTGGATTGGATTATTGCGCGGGTTCGGTCCGGAGTGAACGTCCTGGCGGACATGACAGTCGCCACGGTATTGAACCGTTGGGAGCACGATGAACCGACGTAGCCTTGTGGCGTTGGCCGGGCTGGCCCTGGCTTGTGGCGGCGGAGTTGCGGAAGTCGAGCCTCCGGTTCCGGTGGAGGAAGCTCCTTCTTCCGTGCCCGGGGACGCGCTATTGCAGGACGAAAGAAGCCGCTTGGCGCAGATCGTAGGCGTTCCAGTGGAGGGCGGAACGAACGGGGATTGGACGTTTGCCGCTGCGGATGGCCCGCATCGCTTGGTCGTCCTGCTCACGGAGGAGCACGCGGGCGAGGAGATCGTGGTTGTGGCAGAGCGCCCGGATACCGAGGATTTTACCGGGCACGGCCAGGGGATGTTCGTTCGCGTAGCGGGGTTTGCTGGCGGTAAGATGACGTTTCAGGCCGCGGTCGGCGAATATGGAAGTTATGGCGGTCCACCGGGGACTCCGCGGTTGGTGGACTACGGTTCTGGAAAATGGGCGGTGGTGATCGGCAGCGGTTGGTCCGGCCAAGGATGGACCATCGAGACGGAAGTGGCCGTTGATCCTAAATCCGAGCACCCCGAGGCGGAACTGTTTCGCATCGAGAAGGACGCCAATAACGCGGGTACCGGTGAACCAGAGAAGGAATGGCACACCGAATGGTCATTTTCGCCAACAGAGGCCCATGGTGCCTACCGGCTGGTCGGTAAGACGACCCGGATCTTCGGTGGGGAGTCAACGGAGACGGCGTGGGAATCCGAGTTTGATGGTACGAAATACCCGATTCCGGAATTTGTAAACAGCAACTAGATAGTCAATGTGGTTGACTATTTGGGCGACGCACGCACGCACCGAAACCCATTGTTGGGATACGGCGCGTCTGGCTGACTTTTTCCGCGGCCGTAAAGTCCGTAGCCGGCGCAAGTGCCGGCCGAACACCACCAGGACCCTCCGCGGGCCACCTTCGCCCAACCGGTGCTTGGACCTTGGGGATCGGTCACACCATGGACATCCTTCTGAAAGGTGTCTGCGGCATACCAATCGTTGACCCACTGCCAGACGTTTCCCACCGGGTCGTAAATCCCCCAAGCATTGGGTGGGAAGGTGGTTACCGGCGAGGTGTACAGATGCCCGTCGAGAAGGTCATTGCGATGATGATCTGCGCCCTGCCAGAAGTTTAGTCCGTATTTGCCGTTTGGAAGCGTAGGCTCGTCGCCCCAGGGGTAGCGGAGGCTGCTCCCGGCGCGCATGGCGTACTCCCATTCCGCTTCGGTCGGAAGCCGCTTTCCGTAGTGGGCGCAGTAGGCGTTGGCGTCGTTCCAGCTGACCATCACGACCGGGGCGTCGTCGGATTGAACGATGCCGCTGTCGGGCCCCCAAGGGAATCGCCAGTTTGCCCCTTTGGTTTTCTGCCACTTCCAGTCGTCCATGCCCTCCACGGAGGACATACCAAATCCCAATTGCTCCGCGGCGGTGACCACACCGGTTTCAGCAACGTAGGCGCGAAATTGGGCGACGGTGACCAGGGTAGCGTCGATTTCGAATGCGGAAACGGTGACCGTGTGGGCGGGGGACTCGTCGAGATGGGCGCTGCCGTCGCGGCCCATGGTGAAACTGCCCGTGGGAACGGCGATCATCGGCGAGACGTCGTTGCGACACGCGGCAATCCCTACGAGCCCGAGCCACATCACCCGTCGATGTTGCACCATTCAAAGCACTCCTTGGCCGCGGAAGCGAATTGTTTTTGGCAGTCTGGCGGATTGTCGGACCATTGTTGCGCGAGGCAGGCCTGCAGTTCATCGCATTGTGGGCACTTTTCAGCGACTAGCTTGTCGGCGTCCTTGTAGCATTGCTCTTCGGTGCTCGAACAGGCGCCGAAACAGGTGGTTCGGCCAGCTAAGCAGGTGTCACGGCATTCGGAGCGGTGTTTTGCGCAGGCGGTCAGACAGACCGGATCGCCGCTGCAGGCGGCCTTGCAAGAATCGCAAGTTCCCGCGCAGGTTTCCTGGCAGCCGGAGCAAGGTGCGCCGCAATTCGAATCGCACTCCTGCCCTTTGGACCAACAGCCAAACGTGTCGGGCGCACAGTTCTGGTCAAACTCAAGGAATTCACATTCATTGTCGACACCGGCGGACATTTCAAGCTCGACGTAGTCACCCACCGCAGGTTTGAACACATGGTGGCAATCGGCGAGGTAGGCTGCTTCTACTTCGACGGGTGTGGGTGCCGCGCGTCCGGTGGGGGCCGCATCCGTTGGGATCGGTGGGTCAATGGGTTGGGGGACGACGGCGGGCTGGGGGACGACAGCGGGCTGGAGCACCCCGCCGGTATCCAGGGGTGGAGTCGGCACTTGGCCGCCGCAGGCGAGAAGGAGCGCCAGAAGGAGTCCGCCCATGAGTCCCCGGTTTACCACATTGCACCTCGGGTGCCGCTATATCTCGGTAGGAAGACGGGGCCAGGATGTAGATGGTCAACCACTTTACGAGTTGAGTTCCGCGCTGCAGCGGTGAACCGCCAGAATTCATCAGGGGTCGGGCGCGGTCAAGGTCGAACGGCCTCAACGACCCTAAGGTAGTTTCGTCCGAGAAGCTTCAAAATGCGCTGATGGGACCACTTTCGGTCGAGCATGTCTTGAATAAGCTTTGGATGTTCGGTCACATCCGCGAGATCCGCCGGAGGAGTGATCGCCCCGTCATAGTCGGTGCCGATCGCCGGGACGTCTTCCCCGGCGATCTGAAAGATGTGCTCTAAATGATCGAGGATCTTGGCGCGCGAGCCGCGTTGGAACATCCACAATTTTTCAAGGAAGGCGCTCTGGTACATCACACCGACCACCCCGCCACGATCGGCGATCGCCCGGATCTGTGCGTCGTCGACATTGCGCCAGTGTGGAAGTACGCCCTCGACGCCGGTGTGCGACACGATCGGCGGCAGGCTGGGGTCGTGGGCTTCCAGTGCGCCCCAGAACGTCTTTTTACCCGAGTGCGCGAGATCGACCAAAATGCGTTTGCGGTTGCACCGTTCCACGAATTCTCGGCCCAGAGGGGTGATTCCTCCGTCGCGGCCGGCGGGACTGCTGGTGCTGCCCAACCTCGAACTGGTGAGGTGCATCAGCGTGATCCGGTGGAGAGCGTCGCCCATTTCGCCGTCGAGAACCGAGGGATCGGCTAACAGCGCATTGCCGCCTTGCAGGCTCAGCCAAAGGGCGAGTTTGTTTTCGGAGCGGGCGCGAACATAGTCCCCATAGGTACGAATGTATGCCAGATCTTCCGGATGGTGTTCGGTGCGCCCTTGGGCCACGGTGAGATTGCGTTTGGTGGTCTCGAGTCGATTTTTGGGCGGACGAACGGGGTTGGTGGCGATGTCATACACCACGCCGGTGAACCCGGCCTCCCGAAGTCGCGGAAAGTCGGTTTGCCCCCACAGGCGCGGCGATTTCTTGGCCGGCTCGTGCCGTTGGCTCGGATTGTAGCCGTACAGTCGGACGGGAACGTCGAGATCCAAATGCAAATCGATGAAGTCGGCGGCGGCCAGAAGCTCACAGGCTTCCTGGGAAACCCCGCAACGCTTCGCCCAGGCTGCGGGATCGCTGCGTCCGTCGTGGTAAACAAGAGCTGTAGGCTTGGACATGGCCGCTCCGAGGGAGGTCTTAGCCGATCGTGGGGCTGCCGGTAAGCCCTTGTCACACCGGGGAGCGCAAATTTCGGTATACCCGCGAGGACTCCGACGAGGGGGAAAGGTTGGGAAGGCGAGCCTGGGAAGACTGGAAGAGGCTTTTGGCGAATGTCGCATTGCCGGCGGCGATCGTCGATCTGGATGCGCTGGAATCAAACGCTCGTGCGATGACGGCTTTGTTGCCCGAACGCGCACTTTCGTTGCGGGTGGCGTCGAAGTCGGTGCGACACGTGGGGATGCTGAAGCGGATTCTGGCCTTGGATGAACGGTTTCGTGGATTGATGGTGTATTCCCCGCAGGAGGCCGAATTCCTGGCGGAACGGGGATTAGATGATTTCCTGGTCGCTTATCCGGTGGCGGATTTCGCATTTGCACAGGCGTTGGGGCGATTGGCGACAAAGGGGGCGACGGTTCGGCAGGTGATCGACTCCGAAGATCAAGTCAAGTACTTGGCTTCGGTGGGAATACCGATTTCCGTCTGCATTGACGTGGATGCTTCGCTGCGTTGGGCAGGCACGCATTTGGGGGTGAGAAGAAGCCCGATTCGAAGTGCAGAGCACGCTCGACAGGTGGCTTCCGTTGCACGAAATGCTGGGTTGATTGTCGATTCGGTGATGGCATACGAAGCGCAGGTGGCCGGGATCCCCGATGTGGGCGGCGGTGCGCTAAAAGATGCGGCGATCGCGTGTTTGAAGGGGCGTTCGATCCCGCAGGTGGAGACTTTGAGGCGGCAGGTCGTCGAGGCGTTGCGCGCCGACGGACATCCCGTTTCGCTGGTTAATGGTGGAGGGACGGGTAGTTTGAAGAGTTCTGGAGGGGATCCTACTTTGACAGAAGTTACCGCGGGATCCGGGTACTACACTTCGCACCTTTTCGATGGATATCGGGATGTCAGACTTGAACCGGCGTCTTTTTTTGCACTTCGAGTGGTGCGAAAATCGGATCCCGATTTTGCGACGGCGTATGGTGGCGGGATTATCGCGTCCGGATCGACAGGGGCGGATCGCTCCCCAAAGGTGGCGGAACCCCAGGGGATAGAGCCGGTGACCTTAGAAGGGTGGGGTGAAGTGCAAACCGCCTTTCAGCTGGGAAAAGTAAAGGTGGAAGTTGGGGATCCGATCGTCTGCCGGCCGGCCAAGGCAGGGGAGTGGTTGGAGCGGTTTGCGGAAGTGATCCTGATTCGGGGCAATGAGATCGTTGGACGAGAGCCAACTTACCGAGGGGAGGGGCAGTGCTTTTGAATGCTCGTGTGGGAATGTTGGCGTTGATCTTGGGCTGTCGGCCGGCGGAAGCGCCAGTGGAAGCGATCCCCGGAACGCAAGTTCAGATGGACTTTGCCGGGAGCGACTTCTATTCCCGACCGTTTCCGAGTGACGAACGCCGAACGGAGGACGGCCGGCCGGATGTGAGCGACTTCCCAAACCTCTACCAGAACGCCTTTGTGGAAGAGATGCGCCAGGTGGTGGAGGTTGGCGCGGACGGCTTTGGAATGACGTCCGCGGTATACTTTTCATTGGATGCGGGCCTGGGGACGGTGCCGACGCTGTCGGAGAGCATCGAGGAGGATGCGACGATCTTCCTGATCAATGTGGACTCGGACTCGCCCGAATACGGAAAACGGCACCCGGTCGAGATCGTGTATGTGGAGGACGGGGGGCCCCACGGAACGCCGCACCAATTGAGCCTGTTGCCGCTCCAGGGCGTTCCATTGCGCCCGACGACGCGGTACGCGGCCGTGGTGCTGCGCGAGGCCAGGGATGCCGAGGGCGAATTGTTGGGGGTGTCGAAGGCGATGGCTCAGTTGGCGGTGGGACAGGCGCCTGAGGGGTTGGATGGAGCGGGATTAGAGGCGTACACCCAGGGGTTGTTGGCGCTGGCGGATTTGGGCGTGGAGCCTTCATCGATCGCGGGGCTGGCGGTGTACACCACCGGGGATCCACTGCGCGGATTGCGGGCGATGTTGGCGGATGCTCAGAGCCGCGCGCTGCCGGAGCCTTCTTCGGATTGGGAGTTGACGGAGACCTTCGATAGTTTTTGCGTGTACCATGCGACAATTCCAGTTCCAACGTATCAAACGGGGGAGCCGCCGTACCTGAACGCGGGTGGTGTGATCGAGTTTGATGGGGAAACGCCCGTCTTTCAGCGAACGGAAGACGCGAATGTGTGGGTGACGATCCCGCGGGCGGCGACCCCGGCGAACGGTTGGCCGGTGGTGGTGATGATTCCGACGGGTGGCGGCGGAGATCGACCCTTGGTGGACCGAGGGGTGCATGCAGTTCCGCATGGGGAATCGATCGAACCCGGGTCGGGTCCGGGAAAATTCTTCGCGGAAGCCGGGTATGCGGGGATGAGCATCGACGGGCCGCACGATGGACTGCGGAATGTCAGCGGTGGTGATGGCCAATTGTTGATGTTTAACTTTGGCAATCCTGCGGCGATGCTGGATAATTTTCGAGAGTTGGACTACGAAACGGCGCTCTGGGCGGAGGTGGCGCCGACTTTGAGCATCGATGCTTCCGGGTGCGAGGGGGCTTCCGATCAGGTGGGGTTTGACGGAGAACAAGTGGCATTGTTTGGGCATTCTATGGGTGCGACGAGTGCGGTGCCCGCTTTCGCCATTCAACCCAAATACCGGGGGTTGGTGCTCAGCGGTGCCGGTGGAAGTTGGCTGGAGAACATTCTTTATAAGCAGAGCCCGTTTGAGATCAAACCGCTGGCGGAAGCGGTGGTCGGGTATGCGGCGATCGATCGAGAGTTGACACGTCAAGACCCCTTGATGTCGTTGGTGCAGTGGGCCGGGGAAGCGACGGATCCTCCAGTGTTTGCGCCGACCATTGCCCTCGATCCGCCGGACGGGGAGACGCCGCGTTCGGTGCTGATGTTCCAAGGGATCGTCGATACCTACATTTTGCCACCGATTGCGAATCCTCTTTCGTTGGCGTTGGGCGCAGATTTAGCAGGTGGATCCTTGGATGTGGGAGTCGAGGAGTTTTCCGAGTTTACGCCGCTTTCAGAGGTGTTGGTGTATTCGAACGGAGAGGAGGTGGAACTTCCGGTTTCCGGTAATGCAGCGAATGGAACCGCGACGGTGGTGGTGGTTCAGCATTTGGAGGATGGGATTGAAGATGGCCATGAAACTGTGTTTCAAACAGAGGGGCCGAAGGTTCAGTATGTGGAGTTTTTGAGGAGTTTGCGGGCGGAGGAGGTGCCGACGGTTCCGTGAGGCAAGGCCGAAACGACCGCCTTTGTAGCCCAGCCGGTCCGGAGAGCGCTGCTCGTAGGCCGGCCAAACGAAACGGTAGCGGTCGAGAGGGCGGCGCAGCGAGGCAAGGCCGAGCGAAGATTGGCAAGGTTGGAAACGACCTGGATCGACCGCTTTGAGGTAGGCTGAGCCCGAGGTGGACATGTGGCTGTTGCTCGCATCGGCGTTCGCGGGTGATCATCGGGAGCTGTGCGAGAAGATCGCCGCTTCGGAGGTGGTTCTGGAGGTGCAGTTTACCCCCACCGGAACCTACCCCGAGAAACACCGAAAGAACGATTGGGCACCACCACCCGAATCTTTGGCGGGCGTGAAGTCCAGCGGGGTGATCTTGCACGTGTTCAAAGGTCCAGGGCTGTCCGCACAACGACCGGTCCCCTCAAACTTCGATATTGGCTTTCAACCCGGAGATACCGCTGCAGAATGGCAGAAGGTCTTTTCGGGGCCGGCGTTTTCGCAGATCTTGTTCCTGGAGCGGCAGGAAGAGCGCTATGTTTCAACCTCTTATGCCGAGGAAGGCGCGGGGTGCGAATCCTCAGGACATGTGTCCTGGTGTCCGAACTATGCGGCATTTCGCGGAAAGGTGGAGGCGTGCCTGAAGCCCAAATAGTAAAATCGTTTACTATTTGGCGATCACAGGTTTCGCTTTTTGGGTTTGCTGGGATCCGCGCGGATGGGCTCCACTTCGGCGTCGATCGTCGTGGGTTCCGAGGCTTCTTTTGAGGTGGATTTTCGGGGAGGCCGCGGCTTTGCGGTGGCCGTTCGAAGCTCTTCTTCGACCGCGGGATCCGTGGTCGAAGGCTTCGTATAAACGCTGACCATGCCCTTTCCGAGATTGAACAATCGACCGATCATCGGCACCTCGAGGGAAGGATACCTCAAAATGGCCCAGGCGACCGGACGGCGGTGCGCAGCGCCGGTGCGCAGCACCGAGGTGGGCGGCGAAGGCCGCTTCGGCCGGAGCCGGGGTCCCACCGAGCCGGCAGGGCGCCGATGGCGAAGCCAGGGCCCCATCGACAAGTAGATTTACTACCTCCGCTACAGGTAGGCTCATCGAGGAGGCGCCATGCGTGGAGCATTTCGGGCGGTGGTATTGGCGGGGATGTTCTATGCAGAAGCTGCGTTTGGGGCGGATTTCAGTGGGGTTTGGGAGCTCGACTTGGGAGCGTCCGACTCGCCGGTCCCGATGATGGAAGCGACGGGTGCCTCATGGATGGAACGCACCGCTGCCAAAAGCATGGGTGTGACCCAGACGATCACGCAGACCTCCGGCAGCGTCACCATTGCCGTGGACAGCGCCGCCCACGACCGATTGGAGACGCTTCCGTTGGATGGAAGCCCATTTGAGTCGGTTGATCGGCATGGCGAGCCGGTGAGTTCGTCGACCAAGCTGGTGGGGGAGTCGATGGTGACCACCAGCACGGCGAAATTAGAGGATGGACGTAAGGTTCCGGTGGTGATCACTCGGAGTTTGCAGGATGGCGGGGCGACGTTGGTGCAGGTGGTGAAGATGGAGGTCGATCCGGCGAAGCCGATGGTGATGCGAAGGGTGTTTCGGAAGAAGAAGTAGTCAAGTTTGTTGACGAATGGGGGAGGCGTTACACGGAATCGCCTGCCTGGATTTTAGATGCTTCCTCCGACGGCTCTCTCCCCCAGTGAACACGAGGCGCTCGTCGCTCTGCGCGCGTTTGGACCCCAGCGCGTCCTCGTGGTCCATGAACATCCACCGAAATTTGACCTACAAGGCTGTGATGTTCGGATTCAGCAGCTGATGGATCTGTGGCAGGCGGCGGGCTTTGAGGTCACCTTTCTGTCGCGAATGGCGGACTTTGATCCGAGCGGAAAGTACACGCGGTATCTACGAGATCGAGGGTTCAGAGTGTTCGGGCCCGATCCCGAGCGGGCACCTTTGCTCGATCACGCAAAGGGGCCGCCTCTGAATTTACAGGCGTTACTTGCAGATAACTTTGATGTTGTCGTACTGTTCCAGTGGTATTGGTTCGGCACTTCGGTGGTCGAGGCCTACCTCGACGCGATCCGCAGGTGGGCGCCTCGCTCGAAGGTGGTTGTGCTTTCGGACGACGTGCATTGGCTTCGGGAGGAACGTCGCGCGGGAATTAGCAAGTCGTGTTTAGAGGCAGAAAGAGTTGAGTCTATGAAGACCCGCGAGTACGCTGCGTACCGCAACGCCGATCTGGTGGTCGCGATCACAGACCTGGACGAGGAGCGTTTTCGGAAGGATCTTCCGGAGATCAAGCCAGTCATTGTCCACTACGGGCGTGGGCCGGTTCCGGACGCGGTGGCGGGCTTCCATCAGCGAAAGGGACTGTTGTTTGTGGGAAATGGGCAGAATACCGCCAATAGCAGCGGCGTGCGGTGGTTTGTCAAGGAGGTTTGGCCGTTGGTTCGCGCCAGGTTGCCCGACGTCGTGCTCGACGTTGTGGGCTTGCCGCCCTTGGATGGGCCATGGAACTTTGCGGTGGGTTCTGGAATTCGAGCGGTTGGGCCTGTCGAAAATTTGGACGTGGTGCTTTCTGCGGCGAGGGTGTTTGTGTCGCCGATTCCGTTTGGCACAGGACTGAAGACCAAGAATGTGGAGGCCCTGGTTGCGGGGATTCCGCTGGTGACAACGTCCATTGGTGCGGAAGGAATGTCACTGAACGACCGCCAGTCCAGAGTGAGGGATGACGCCGCGAGTTTTGCGGATGCAGTCGTGGAGCTCTATACGGAACCCAAGGTTTGGGGCGAAGTATCGGTCAACGCTTTGGAGCATGCGCGAGCGCATTTTGGGCGAGAGAAAGTCATTGCAGACTTGGTCGGTTTGCAGGAAGCTCTGGCCGGGGTGACTCCGAAAGGCATGGCGGTGTGGCCGTCGACCTTCAACCGTTCGTCGTTCGAACGGCGCCGGCGAATTCAGGTGGAGCTTCAGGACGGGGTTGCCGCGTTGGAAACGGGTCGGATCGCCGGTGCCCTGGCGATTTTTCGAGATACGGCTTTGTCTTTTGCGGGTTACCCCGACGACGCGCCCGAGGCATTGAATTTGTACGGCGCGCTGGCGCTTACGTATGCCATCGGTGGGAATCGGGCTGCGTCCGAGCAATTTGCGCGAGCTGCATTGAAAATGGACCCCTGGTATGCCACGGCGTACCAGGCGTTGAGGGAGTTGGGAATTCACGAGGAAGCTCCTGCGCGACCAAGGCGGATTGGCAGGGGCCAGGACTTGTGGGATGCGCCGCTTGACAAGAAAGAGGAATTGATACTGGCTTTTGCCCCCCATCACGGCGGCCCTCCGGACCGCGCTGCGTGGTTGAGCTGGTTTCGCGCGCTCGGACAGTGGCCGGAGTTCGCTCGAAACGTCACCTTGCGGGCGGCACAGCCGGAGCAGTGGGCACCCTGGGCGCGGCAGGCCGGGGTGGTGGTGAATGCGCTCCGGGGCGAGGTGACGGTAGAGGAGATTAAACCTCGCGTATTGTATGTGATGGAGTGGTATATCCTTCAACCGTGTGGCGCGACGACGGTCGCCGAAAACCAACTTCGTTGGCTGACAGAGCAGGGATTCCAAGTGGACCTGTTGGTCACGTCGTACCCCGAGGCGGATGTTGACGCGATCTCCTTTGAAGTCGAATGGGAGCTGAGGAGGAAACTCCTTCAATATTCCGTTGGGAAGGTGTGGATCGTTGGCCTGCAGGGGTATGCCACCTACCGAGATTCTCGGGATGCGCTTCGGTGGCGGCATTGGCAGGCTCGCCGGGCAGCAGGGGAGAAGAACCTGCAGTTTGAGCTGGATGGCCACGCGCTCATGCGGTTGCCGGAGGGACTGCACGCGGAGGTCGAAGCGAAAGCGTACGCATTCGCGCTGGTGAACTACGTCTTTAATGTGCCGTTTATCGAGCGGTTGGGTGGGCTACCGATCGTGCTCGAAACCCACGATTTGATGTCCTATACCAATGCGTACCAACGTGGAACGCCGCTTGATGCACTGGAATGGAAGCGCGAAACGGAATTGTTCGCGAAGTGCGCCTCCCTAGTGGTTATCAATTCGGATGAAAAAGACAAGGTGAAGGCGGTACTTCCTGATCTTCCGGTGGTCCACGCATTGCCTCCGTCTGGGACCGAGGGCGTCGAGACGACGCTGGCGGGGTGCGTCAATCTGGCGGAGGTTTTGGCTGCAGCGGGTCCGTCACCCCAGGCAATGGAGCGCTGTTCTGCGCGGTTGGCCCGCGCGGAGTCGCTTGATGTGCTGGTGGTGAGCTCGCCCTATGTTCCCAATGTTCGGTCGTTCAATCGGTTTTTTCGCGAGGTGTTCCGTCCGCACCTGGCGCCGCTTGGCGTCAACCTGTGGTTGGCGGGGGCGATTGGGGATTCGCCCGAGTTGGAGCGGAATCTCGGCGATTCGGTGTTCGTGTTGGGAAAGGTTCGCGACTTGCGCCCGTTGTATGCGGCGGCTCGGCTGGTGGTGGCCCCTGTGGACGGCGGCGCAGGAACGGCGATCAAGACGTTGGAGGCGTTTACTGCCAGGAAACCGCTTGTGGGCACTCCCTTTGCGTTTCGTGGAATTGGGTTGGAGTCCGAAGCGCTGGTCGATTTTGTGGCCGACTCGAACGAAGAGGCGGCACGACGGGTCCAGCAGTTGCTCCACAGCCCGGCAGCGCGGCGGGAGGCGCAGCACAAGTCCGCCAGGATCGCTGGGCGGTTTGCTGCCCGTGCGGTCCACTCCCAGCGGTTCGCTGAAGCGGTCCGGGCTGGCATGCCGACGTTTGCATACCGGGCTACCGACGTGGTGGCGGGCGAGCCGTGTCCAGCTTTGCTGGAGTGGGGTGCAGTGATCGCAGGTTTCAACCGTTCGCTTCGTGCGTATGGATCGGCGATTCTGACGTGGAATGCAGACACCTTGCGGGTTCAGCAGTTGGCCTTGGACCCAGCTTGGCGGGCCTGGTTTACCCAGTTGGCGACAGCGTACTTGGACGGCACGGCCCCGGTTCGCCAGGGGATTGCCGCGGGCCATTTCTTTATCAATTTAGCGGATCCTAGCGCCGAGGGTTTCTTTCTGGCGTTGGACAAGATCGATCCCGGTCGAACGGCGTTGCTGGCGGCGGGTGTGGCGCTGCGCGCCCACCAATGGGAAGAGGCATTAGGCCTTGCATTTTCCGTGCTCGAACAGAGCGATCTGCGTGTCGACGCTTGGCGCCTGGTGGCCGAAATTTTTCGTGGTGCGGGGGATACGGACAAAGCTCGGCAGTCCCTGGAGAATGCCGAGTTGGTGTGGACGTCACTTTTGGCGTGACGTCACGGCCGCGAAAAAGCGGCCTGGAGCCGACTGGCGTCGTCTGGAAAGTGAAGACCGAAGCCGATCCATGGGCGGTTGCCGATGGCATTGAGTGCGCTTTGCCAGCCTGCAACGGTGGCTTCGACGGTTCGGACCCGGAACGGTCGAGCTCCCGGTGAGGTAACCCCGGGCGCCACCAAAACGATGGCCTCCAAAGCGCCTGGGTCGATGTCCTGAACGGCAACGCGGTCGAGGAGGGCGGCGAGGGCGGCATCGCTGCCGGCGCTTCCCAGGACCGCAAGAGGCGCGGGAACCGCGGGATCAAATCCAATCGCGGTTTGGGCGCCCAGCCAGAGCTGAAGGTCCGAAAGATCCTCGGGAGCAGCGGCGCTCGGGAGGTGAAAGTGGGCCGGTTGGTTGGCGCCACGAACGCCAGTCTCCAGGAGCGGGCGAGCCTCCGCTTTTGCGGCCAAACGCCAAGTTTCTGCGTTCGGCTGGTGCGGCTCGAGCGCCACGACTGCGGACCCCACCGCGCGCAAATACGCCGTGGCAGCGGTGACATCGTCGGGGGCTTGCGCCCGAAGGAGCGACCAGATCGTGGGGTCGATGCCGAAGGTGCGCCAACCGATGGCAGACAGGGCTTGGGCGGCCAAAGAAGAGCGATCGAGGCCGATCAACAGTGCTCTCGGCGCTCCCTGTCCTTCAATGCTCAGCTCTTCGAGAACGGTGTGTTGTTCGGGAGAAAGTTGAGCGCGGAGGGCGGCGGCGACCCGCCCGGTGGGCCCGCGCAACCAACCGAGACGGGCGCGGTTGACCAGGGCGTTGAGGTCGCTGGAATCGAGTTGGATCGCCCGATCGAGTGCGTCCGCCGCATCGTCATTGCGGCCCATGGCGAGCAGCGTGACGCCGAGATTGTTCCAGGCCTCCGCCAACTCTGGGGCGCCCTCAAGCGCCTGCGAGAATTCCCGGAAAGCACCGATGGTGTCGCCTTCGCCAAACAGGCGTTCCCCTGCATTGATCCGACTGCGGACCTCTGGGGAAATGGACGGCACGGGGGCGGGAGCGGGAACCGGGGGGACCCCTCCTTCGACGAGATCCCGAAGGGTGGCGGGGTGTGAGGGGGTGTTTTCCGGGATGACACGGAGAACTTGAGCTTGCGGAACGGGAAAATCGCCGCGCAAATTGGCGGAAACGATCTCGTACCAGGACGGATCGAGGTTCTGTCGCGCGAAGGGCCCCGCTTTCCCGAGTTGAACGAGTGTCCACAAAGGGCCACTGGATGGCCGAGACGGTTGCTTGAAGTTCTCCAATTCGGGGAGCCGAACCGCGGCGGTGTGTGGTTCGACGGTGGGGATGCCGAGAGATTGAGCCACTTGCTTCCAAGGTTCTCCCTCGGAGCCGCTGGGAGCGGCCAAGAAGGCGGGCTGGGAGGAGCTCAGCAGCTGACGAATCGCAGTGCTGCGATCCGGGTTCACCGCGTCGCAGAGGGCGTCCGTGATCTCGTAGAGGGTCCAACCGCGTTTTTCGAGGGACTCCACCCAGCCAGCGGGGACGGGACCGCGCCAAAGCGCCTTGCCATGTTCGCGAAGGAGGGGTTGTTCGCGGGTTTGGAGGTACACGCTGATCCGGTCCGACAACGGCGAGGTCATTGTCCACAGATTGTCGCGCTGTTGGCGTTGAAGGCCCGGTTTTGTGGCGTTCAGTTGGCTGAATACCCAAATGTCACGTGACCGCGGAATTTCATCGGGGCGACGGAAGTTTTCGGCGTTCCCGTGGGTGGCGATGACGCGATCGTCCTTGCGGGTGACCTCGTTGAAGCTTTGGAGGACGGCGGACAGTTGGGCGTCGGGCACTTCGGGTTCGATGACCACCACGGTGCGGCCCGGTAGATCGAGTTTCATCCAGGTGCGAGCGGCATCCTCGGGTGTCACGGCGATCCGTTGGTGGCGATCGAGGCGCAGCGGCGCTCGGGGGAGTGGGGTATGAGAGAGCTCGGTGATCGTGGCGGACTTGCTCGTGGAAAGCAGGGAACGGACCCCAGCGGCCC
>SYKL01000374.1 GCA_005797785.1 Pseudomonadota bacterium
CGGTGCAGGCGGAGGTTCGGGTGGTCGATCACGTTGAGGTCGGCCTTTTTGCCGACAGCCACCACCCCGCGATCGGCGAGCCCCATGAAGTTCGCGGGTCGGGAAGTGAGGAACTCTATGGCCCTTTCGACCGACCAGCGTCCCTCTTCCCGGTCCCGGGCCCAGTGGGTGAGGTAAAAGGTCGGGAAACTGGCATCGCAGATGGTTCCCACGTGGGCGCCGCCGTCGGAAAGCCCTGGAAGCGCTAGCGGGTGCTCCATCATTTCGCGGACCGCTTCCAGGTCAAACCCCCCATAGTTGAAAATCGGGAAGTAGATCAGCTCGGTGCCGTCGGACTCGAGCAGCGCGTCGTACAGGGCGGCCGTGGCGGGGATCCCCTGGGCCATGGCTTGCGCGCCGATGGACGCGGACATGGGCGCTTCGTAGTCGGGAACGGCCCCCATTCGAAACATGCGGAACACGGCGAAATCGAGTGCCGCCAGCAGTTTGTCCACCAGCGGCGGGATCGGGCTGCCGTCGCCGGTGACCGGGACGTTGGGTTCGGCGAGGATTTTGGCGCGGAGTTCGGGCTGGCGGAGGGCGGCGATCTTCTCGGCGAACGGGAGCTTGGCCACCGCCTGGTAGCTGGGTTTCCCGATGAACGGATGAAAGGTGCAACCCCAACCGAGGAGCACCCCAATGCCGCGCGGCGCCACCGGTAGGTGGATCGATGCGGGAGTGGCGCGGGCGAGGATGCGTTTCCATTGGTCGGGAGCACCATCTCTCTGCATGAGCGAGATCGAGGTCCGCCGAGGGAAGGCCGCGGCGGCCATCGCCTCGATCACATCGAACTCGCCGTCGAACGGCTCGCTTCCCGCCACCATGTCGAAGTCGGACACCACCTGGGCGACGCCTCGGTCGAGTTTTCGAAGCACGCTGGCCAGCGCCACCAACTCGGAAGTCGCCGCCTCTGAGGCGGGCGTGGGGGCCCCCGAGGTGGAGCGGTGGTTGTCGGTGCGGCCGGTCGAAAAGCCGAGCGCCCCCGCTCGTAGCGCTGCTTCCAATTCCTGTTCCATGGTCGCGAGATCGGCGGCGGTCGCAGGCTCTCCAGCGACGGCCCGCTCCCGCATCGCCCACAGGCGGAGGGCGTCGTGGGGAACGTGGCAGCCGATGTCGATGGTGCGCGGTTTGCGGTCGAGGGCGTCGAGGTACTCCGCGAAGGTCTGCCACTCCCATTGGATGCCCTCGGCGAGCGCCGATCCGGGGATGTCTTCCACTCCTTCCATCAGCGCGATCAAGGTGGCGCGGTCGTCGACGTGAACCGGGGCAAAACCGACGCCGCAGGAACCCATCACACAGGTGGTCACCCCATGAACGGACGAGGGGGCCAGTTGGGGATCCCAGGAGACCTGCCCGTCGTAGTGGGTGTGGATGTCCACGAAGCCTGGGGTGACCAGGGCTCCACGGGCGTCGATCGCCTGATCCGCCGGACCCAGATCGAGGCCCACCGCCGCAATCTGTCCGCCGATAATCCCGACGTCGGCGCGAAACGCTGTGGCGCCGGTGCCGTCGACAACGGTTCCCCCGACGATTTTCAAGTCAAAGTGCATGGTATCCCCGCTGGCGCGATGGAAGCACGGAATCATCCCGCAGGCGCTCCGCGACGTGGTTCAGAACGCGCTGAAGCCGTGCACACCACTTACTCGGATTTGGTGCAAAAGGCGGAACCCGATCGCGTTGAACTAATTTCCCGAGTTCTCCTGTACGGTGCGTCGAACGTTCGACCCCCGAGGCTGCATGGAATGGGCGTGTTTGTTCATTGTGGTCGGGATGGTTGCGGCCCCGGTACTGTGGATGGTGGTGTGGAATAACCAGCGCCGCCCGGATCAACGTGAGATGGAGCGCCTCCTCTCCGAGCTTGTGGGCCTTGAGCGGCGGATGCTGCAGGTGGAGCGACTTCAAGCGGAAGTGGTGAGTCTGGAGCAGCGGCTGTTCGGTCTGGAAAAGCGGTTGGGCGAGGGGGCCGCGCCAACGCTCGTTGCACCGTCCGAAACCGTCTTGGATACGCCACCGAATGCAGTCGTCCCGGCAAAACCCGCCGTGCCACGGGAATCGCCTGCCGCGGTGAAGCCGCCACTGGAGACCCGCCCCATGGAGCCTCCACCCCCCTTGGCAGCTTCGAACGCCTCTCCGGAGCCCTCCGAGCCCGCAGCTCCCGCCCCCGTGGTGAGCGAACCCCTGGCTGTGGAACCGTTGGAACCCTCCACGCCGGTTCCGGCTGCGCCCGGCCGCAAACCGATCGATCAACTCCTTTCCCGGCTCAACCAACAGCGCGGCGCGAATCTCCCTGCGAACCACACCTCCACTGTGGGTTCCGCCTCTACCGAACCAGAACGGTCCATCCCGTCGGCGGTGCCGACGGTTGACCACCAGCCGTCGCCTGAATCAGCCCCTTCCTTGGAAGAACGGATCGGGGTCACCTGGTTCACGCGGATCGGAGCGTTTGTGCTCGTCCTCGGCATCGCCTGGTTCTACAAGTTTGCTGTCGATCAGTCGTGGATCGGACCTTGGGCTAGGGTCGCGACGGGAGCGTTGTTCGGGTTCGCCACGTTGGCGGGTTCGGAACTTGCGAAAAAGCGCACCCAACCTGCTTGGGTGCAGGTGTTCGCCGGCCTGGGCGTCGCGATTTTATACCTTTCTGGGTATGCCTCGTATGCGTTGTACGGGTTGATTTCGACGCCCGTGGCCTCCGTGGTGATGGTCGCGCTCACCTGCCTCGGCGGTGCGGTGGCGCTCCGACACCGCTCGGAGATCTTGTTCGGGATTGCGGTGGGAACGGCTTTTGCCAATCCGCTCCTGCTGTCGACAGGAACCGATCATCCGGTCGCTCTGTTCGGATACCTGTTGTTTTTGAGTGCGCTCACCTTGGGCACCTCGCTCAAACAGGGCTTCCGATGGATTCCGTGGGTGAGCTTTGTTGGCGTGGCGATGCTCACCGCGGGATGGGCGCTTCGTTATGGGTATTCGGGTGCTTACGACTGGTGGGCCACGAGGCTTGGGCCGGCCGGGTTGATCGCCGGGATTGGGGTGACCTGGCTCGCCTTTGGCCGGGTGCGTGAGCGGACCACCTTGGTGGACGCGGCCGCCTGGCGGGATGCATCGACCTTCTACCTGCTGTTTCCGGCGGTGTTGTTTTGGGCGGATACCCCGTTGGCGTTGGCGGGCGTGATCGCCGCGATGTTCGCCGTGGGAACGTGGAACTTGCGTTCGCTGCCGTCTTTGCTCCAACCGGCGATGGTCCTCGGTTTGGGCGGTTTGGCGGCGATCGGCCTCGCGGTGGACGGTAGCCCCCTTGCGTTTGGGATTCTGGCCGCCGCCTCGCTCGCATGGGTGGCGATTTCGCCGTTGTGGATGAATGCGATTCACGCCCACGCCGTCCAATGGATCCCGGAGCGGCTGCTGGAGCCCGCGGCGATCGCCGTGCTTCCTGGTCTGGCGTTCTCGTGGTGGGCGCTGGGTTTCTGGGACCGCGAGCCGGTGATCGGGCTGGCCTTTATCGCTGCCTGGGCGTTGGTAACGACGTTGCGTTGGCGCGGCTTGAGCGGGTGGCTTGGCGCTGCCAATGGGATTGCCGCTTTCGTCATCGCCACCGTCTGGTATGTTCCCGCGCCCGAACCACGCTATCTCCCGTGGTTTGCGTTGGCGATGTGCCTGGCGACGGTCGCCTTTCCGATCTTCTGGTTGCGGAGGTCGATGCCCGAGGAGCTGCAAGCGTTGGGCAAGCCGTATGGGATCCCCGGCGTCGAGTTGTTGACGGGTCTCGCGGTGGTGCCGGTGGCGGCCGCGTGGTTCCATGGGGCGGCCCCGCTGGACCCTCTGTTGGCAGCGGGAGGCCTCGCCGCGGTGGGGCTCGCCCTTGGCGGGGCGACCACCTTGGTGTGGACGGTGCCAGCGGCCTTGTGGCTGTTGGGCATGAACCACCCCTGGTCGGCCGCGGTGCAGGCGGAACTGCTCGGGATCACCTTCGTTGGAAGCGCACTAGCGTCGTTCCGCACCGTGCGTGAACCGCAGCGATGGGCGTTGGAAGCGGGCTCTGATCTGCTGTTGACGGCGATCGGCGTTGCGGCGGTGTTGTTCTTGCCGGGGTTGAGCAACCCAGTGCAAGCTGCTGCGATCGCGGCCTTTGGTGTGCGGCACCTCGGCGTGGCCTGGAAAGCGAATCCCCCGCTGCCGGAAGTCTCGGCGTTATTGGGGATCGGTCTCTTGGCGGTCGCAGTCCCGGTCGGCTTCGACGGCGTGTCGGTGACCGCCTTTTACGCGGTGCTCGCGCTCGGCACGGCGGGAATCGGCTTGCGTTCTTCGCGCTCGTCATTGGTGTTTGCGGCGGCGGTGTTGTTGCTTGGCACCTGGTTGAGCGGCGTCGCGGATTTGGACTGGCCGCAGCGGGCGAGAGAGTTGCACCTCGTTTCTGGCGGGACACATGGGCAGTACCCGGTGCGGTTTCTGCTTCAGCCGCGCGGGGTGGGCGGCGGGATCGCGGGCGCCGCCTTGCTTGCGTTTGCGTGGCTGTTGCAGCGAACGCCGCCGAAGGCGCTGGATGCGGTCGCGTTGACGTGGGTGACGGGTGCCATCGCCGCTATGGGTCACGCTTGGCTGCTGCTGATTGGAATCTTGGAAGTGCAGGATCTGGTGACTGCTTGGCCAACGATTGCGGACACTTGGGTGGTGGAAGCGGCGCTCCGCGCGTCGGCCAGCGAGCGCAGTTTGACGATCACCCTCGGACTTGCCCTGTACGGCGTAGGCCTCCTGGGCGTGGGGTTCTGGCGCGATCAGCTGTCACGGCGTTGGTTTGGGTTGGTGTTGCTCGCAGGCGCGATCGGAAAAGCGTTTCTGAACGATGTGTTCCTGCTCGGCAGTCTGGAGCGGATCATTGCATTCATCGCCTTGGGGGTAATGTTGCTGGGGATCGGCTTTGCGTACGCACGGTGGGGAAAACGTTGGTTCGCGGTGCGCAAACCAAACGGAACAACGCCTTAGTCCTACGGAAAACACTCCTGCAAAGCGAGCCATGCGTCCTCAGTGGGGAGGTGCACGGGGTTCGCATTGGTGGCGTAGTGAATCATTTCGTTCGTTTCAAACGCTTCGTCCGGGAACGTCAGCTGAGTTGACGCCACGAGGTCGCCGTTGAGGTCCTCGTAGGCGGCGGAAATGGGGGCACGAACACCGAGCATCTCGTTTTGGGCATCGCAGACTTCGGAAAAGTCCTGCCAGTACAGCCAGACTTTCCCGTCGGCATCGACGGTGGCATCGGGGATGCTCGCTTGGTCCACAATTCTCTCCAGGGGGCTCCAATCCTGGAGGTTGGTGCTGGTGGCCCGGTACACGCCTCGGGCGCACAGTTCACACAATCCGGGTCCGTCGCATTCTCCCGCGGGAATGCCCTTCACGAACAACACCCAGGTGTTGTCCGAGCGCCGCGCGATCGCGGTATCGCTCATTAAGAGGTTGGGCTCGTCCTGGTGGCTGATCACGCGGATCCCCTGGCCGATGGCGAGATCGGCGAGCGAATTCGGAGTTTGGTTCAGCAGACAGATCTCCGAAAGCTCCGCCGGGCTGTAGGCGGCGTTTCCGAGGTGACTAAGCCAGATTTCCCCGCCGACCATATGGAAAAGGTACCATTCACCATCGGCTTCGAAGATCTGCGAACGTTTGCCGCCCTGCAGTTCGCCGGGGGCGCAGCCTTCGTCGGAGGACGCTTCGATTCGATGGAGGCCCTCTTCGCCGAGCCCTGGAAAGTCCGGGCAACTTGACTCGGCATAGAACATTCCGACGCCGTCTGGATCGGCGTTGCCGGTGGAGGCGGTCATCGCCCATTCTCCGTTGGGGAGAAGGGAGATCACCGGATCCCCGAATACCGCGAGCGTCTGCATCGTCTGTTCCCAGGCGAGGGATTCGTAGCCGGCGCTGTCGATCGTCAGACCGTCGGTGGTAGAGCCGGCAAAAACGGCGTTTTCGCCAATCCCTACGAATTGGTAGAACACGGCCGTGGGCGGAGGCGCTTCCGTGTCGGCCGTGTCGACCGGATCCGTGTCAACCGTATCGGTTTCCACGGCGTCGGTATCCTCCGTGTCGATCGGATCCGTCTCTGGACCCTCGGTTTCCTCAGCTGTGGAGTCCCCGGAGTCGGAAGTATCCAGCGAAGAAGTGTCCAAAGCGCCGCCGTCGCATGCCGCTGCCACCAGGAACATTGGGAACCAGGGTTTCACGGGCCCTCCTTCGCCCCTCATGTGGGGTACGTAGAAGTACCGTGACACCCTGCGCTTCGGAAACCAAGCGATGTTGCAGCGTCGTGCAACTTGTTACCCGGGTGGTTGAAGGCCTTCGGGCGCCGGCTGCCCCGGAGGCGGTGCGCCCGTCGGAACCGGCGGGGGCGATGCGACGGCTCCTTCGTCGATGGTGCCTTCGCAGTTGTTGTCCAGGCCATCCGCCAATTCTGGGGCGCCTTCGAAAACCGTCGGATTGTGGTCGTCGCACTCCCTGGGTCCAAAAACACTGCATTCAGAAGGGCCTTTTTGCTTTGACACGAATGCACCGTCGTGGTCCAAATCCTCCATGTCATTCGGTCCGCACGGCATCGGGGCTCCCCCGTAGCACGCCCCGAGTACGATCGGCGTGATCGCCGCCACCATCCATTGTGGCCAGGGACGGTGTGTTTTCGTGCAGAAAGGGCAGCGGGTTTCGGAGACACGGATCGGTCGTTGGCACTGTTCGCAGGGACGCATCGGGACCTCCACCCAAGGCCTAAGCGTTGTGGCGGTGAACGGCGATCGTCCCCACCGGATGTCCGTTGGTTCTGCACCAAACCTGCACGCAGCTGCTACTTTACCGCGGCGAGCTCGGCGTCGATCAACGCGTGAAGCCGAGGGTTTCCTAGGTGAGCGCAGTCCGCCGACGACGTGTTAACGCTGCTAAAGCGCCCAAAATGAGCAGGGGAGCTGCTCCTCCCGCTGGTGTGAAGCAACCGCATGCTTTCTTTTGGGTTTCGTCGTCCCCGTCCTCGGAAGCGTCTTCATGCCCGACGTCCTCGACGCTCGGGATCCCTGCCTGCTCGCACCATACCCGGGTCCCGTCTTCACAGCGGGAGGTGAGCTCCTCGTCGATCCACTCCAAATAGGCGTCCACCCGGGTGTCCACACCGCCGGTCTGGGTGCAGTCGCTCATGTCGTACGCGTGAGAGGTCACCCCGATCACCCGCAAGCTCTCGCTGAGAGTGGTGGTCACCTCCAAAAACGTGGGACCACCGGAATCCCCATGGCACTTGCGAACGTCGCCGACTTCCTCTCCGATCTTCATTTCGGTAGGACCGAGCTCGGCGATGTGGGACACGCCTTGCTGTTTTTCCGCGTAGGGAGCGTTCTGATCCGCCCCTTGTTGCCCCCACCCGACGATCACGACCTCCAGCTCTTCTTCCAGTTGGGTCGCCTCATCCGCGGTGGGCAGGTACGCGAACGGAACGTCCGTCACGGGTTCGCTCAAGAACAACAGCGCGATATCATCATTTTGCGCCAGCCCGATCTCAAACTCACCCCCGTATCCGGGGTTCTTCACCCAGTCCGAGGCTTCGACCGCGTCGTCGGGCAAATCGGGGTCGTATTGCATCCCGTTCCATTCGGTGAGATCGGCCGCGCGCGTCCAATAAAAATGCAGATTTTCCAGGGACCCATAACCGTAGGTCAAGGTCTCCTCGTCGACGCAGTGCCCCGCCAACATCACCACATCGGGCGCGATCAACGTCGACGAACAGAGCATCATCTGCATTGGATACTGGCCATCGGACCCGAAATCCAAGGTTGCATCGATCAGCAGCGCGCCCGCCATCGGGTAATCGGCCGCGGCCGCATCCTCCCCGTTGATGATGTTCGATGGCTCTCCCCATCCTCCGCCGAGGCCTTCGCCCGTATTTCCAGAGGAACTGTCTTTTTCCAGTTCGGTCGCAAACGCCGCTGCCATCAACACGATTCCGAGCATGCTCACCCCTTTGCGGCACAGCGTTTCCGGTGGGTCGGCGATTGTCTGTCAGCGAAGCGTCAACAGTTCATTTGTTGGGCGTTCCGGCGTTCCGCCGTCGGTCGCTTTGGGAGTTCCGTCGCCTTCGAGCTTCGCTCTACGGCGACCGCTACGCGTCCCGCCGCGACCTAACGCGATCGACGATCGGCGTGCGCCGGGCTAACGGTTACATTGCATGTCCGACTGGATGTCGATGGAGGTTGCGTGGCGCGTGAGATCAAGCAGGGCCTGTGGCTCGAATCGTCCGGCGGAATCGTCACGATCGGCGTGACCGAGGATCTGGTCGCCCTGGGAAAATTGAGTTCCATTGAGACCCTTGGGGTGGGTTCAAAGATTGAAGCCGGTGGCCCGTTGGCGCTGTTCGGGTTTCCAAAGGGCCGGGAAGTGGAGGTCGATTCCCCGATCTCTGGACGGATTTTGGAAGTTCAGGATGTTTCCGCCGTCACCAAAGACCCAAAAGAAAACTGGTTTTTGAAGGTCGATGCTTCTGACAGCGACGACGAAGAGGAAGATGAGGTCGACGACGATGCGGACGACGACGACGACGACGAATAGGGTCTCGTCTTCGCCTAGCGCCGAGGCTTTTGATTGGCGCCTTGGGATTTCGTTCGGGTTTCGCGTACACTGACGCCGTGTCCCTGGGGGCGCGGTGTCTGTGTTTTGGGTGCTCGTGCTCTTGGAGTGGACCGCGGAAGCGGGTTCTCCGACGTGGTACGGCCGAAAGGAGGGTCTTCCCCAAGGTCAGGTGACGGCCTTGGAAGAGGATCCGGACGGTTTTCTGTGGGTGGGAACCTACGCGGGCTTAGTTCGCTTTGATGGGCAGCAGTTCGAGAAATGGGGCCCCGAACGTGGCTTGTCGACCGGTCGAGTGTTGGACTTGGCGTCCTATGAAGGAAAGGTGTACGCGGCGACCCGGCAAGGGTTGTACTTTCGAGACGGCGAGCGCTTTCGTCGGATCGAACCCCACCCTTCAGCGGCATCCTCCTACGCGGTTTCCGTAGCGCCCTCCGAGCACGGCCTGTATGCGATTCAGAATGGCCGGTTGTGGAGGGAGGAGGCGGGGCAAATGCAACCCGTGCCCGCGGCGCTCGACGGCGGGCTGACCGATGTGGCGGTGACCCGGGACGGTACCGTATGGGTGGGGGGCAATCCTGGTGTTTGGAGGATCGCACCAGACAGTAAAGTCACACAACTATCCGCTGAGCCGTCGACGGATGTGGAAGCGGATCCGCTGGGCGGCGTGTGGGTGGGGACCCGCCGCGGCTTGTTTCACTCGCAAGGAGATCATCTGGTTTCGAGAGGGACTTCGGTGGTCGCGCGTGGGGCGCTGACGTCAATGTGGACGTCCCCAGAGGGTGTATTGTGGATGTCGGGTGCGGAAGGGGTGGCTTCGCTCGATGTCGCACGCGTCGAACGGGTCGTCGCGCAGACGGACCAACTTCCGCATGGGGCGTGGGCAGCGCTCGTGGGCCGGGAGGGAAACCTGATCGTCGGCGACGATGGGAATGGACTGGCGATCTTTCCGAAGCCGGGGATCGAGTCGTACGAGCTCTCAGATCGCCGACCCTACGCCGCGGGGGGCTTTCGTCAGATCGGTGGAGCGGATTGGATTGCGACCTTGAATCGCGGTTTGTGGCGGAATGAGCCGGGGCAGCCGTCGGTGCAGATCGAAGGCCTGCCGAGCATCGTGTGGACGGTAGCCGAGGCAGGCGGCCGAATTTGGGCGGCGACCTCCGATGGCCTGTTTGAAGTGAAGGGCGATCGCGCGGAAGTGGTTCCCGAAGTCGGTAGTCAAGGAGTTCTTTCCCTTTTTGAGGTTGACGGGCGGTGGTTCGCCGGTTCGGACGACCTGTTTGCGCTGGACGGGGATCGGTGGCGCCGGATCGATCTGGGACAGCCCTGGATTTTTTCTCACGCCCGCGCTGAGAACGGCGATCTGTGGCTGGGGGTCCGCGACGGATTGCTTCGGTGGGACCCGCGCTCGGAGAAGGTGTTGCTGACCTTGGACTCCAGGGACGATCTCCCGGATTGTTCGGTGTATGCCGTTCTTCCCGACGAAGATGGCCTGTTGCTCGCGACCGATGTGGGGTTGTTGCGCTGGATTTCGGGCTCCAAAGCGGAGTTCTGGGGTGAGCGCGCCGGATTGCGCGGCGGGAGCGTCAATTGGGTGGCGCGGGCCCCGGACGGGCGCCTATGGGTGGGCGCCGACGAAGGCGTCTACGTTCAGGAAAGCGACCGCTGGCGGCTGATCGATGAGCATGACGGGCTTCCAGATGGGGAGACCAACGTTCGCGCGTATTTTTGGCGAGACGGCCGGCTGTGGGCGGGCACGGCCGGCGGTTGGGCGATCATTGATCCACTTCAGATCCCCAAGAATTTGGAGCCACCAAGACTATCTTTGGAGGCCTGGGCGGGAGACCAGCGCCTCGACTGGACGCGCCCGGTGGTGCTCCCCCATGACGGAAGCCCGGTTCGGTTTCGTTTTCATGCCGTTTCGATCGCCGATTCCAAGGGCGTGGTGGTTCGGTACCGCTTGGTGGGCCACGAATCGGCTTGGGTGACCGCTACCACCCGCGAGGCGAGGTACCCGAAACTTCCGCCGGGGGAGTACACCTTTGAGCTGATCGCTGGAAATGACGACGATGTGTGGTCCGAGCAGCGCGGATGGACGTTCGTGGTCGAGCCCAATTGGTGGGAACGTACTTGGTTTCGAGGCTTGTTGGGCTTGGTCGGCTTGCTCGCGCTGGGTGGTTTGCACCGGGTGCGGACGGAATGGTTGGTTCGTCAAAAGCGGGAATTGGAGCAAGTGGTGGCGGATCGCACCCAAGCCTTGACCCAGGAACGGGAACGCTCAGATCGTCTGTTGCAAAACATCCTTCCAGCGCCGATCGTGGAGAGCCTGAAAAACACCGGGCGAACGGAGAGCCAGACCTTCGCCGATGCGACCATTCTGTTCACCGATTTTGAGGGGTTCACCCGCACCTGTGCGGAGCTTCCTGCCGAACAATTGGTGCATGAACTCAACGAGATCTTCGCGGGTTTCGACGCTATTGCGCGAAAACACCGATTGGAAAAGCTGAAAACCATCGGCGATGCCTACATGGCGGTGGCTGGAGTGCCTGTCCCCAACGACACCCATCCGTGCGATGCGGTGGAAGCGGCGTTGGAAATGCAAGATTGGCTGGAGTCCCGCAACAAACGCACCGCGCGCACTCCTTTTGGGCTGCGGATTGGTTTGCACACCGGATCCGTTGTCGCGGGCGTCGTTGGAACCTGGAAGTTCGCTTACGACATTTGGGGCGATGCCGTCAACATCGCTGCGCGCATGGAATCCGCCGGTGAACCTGGCGAAGTGAATGTGTCTGCCGCCACTTGGGAGCGGGTGAAGGATCGGTTTGACGGGACGCCGCGGGGAAAACGGGCTGTAAAAGGCAGGGGGGAGCTTGAGATGTTTTTTGTGACACGCAAGCAAAATAGTAACAGGACTTGACGAATCGGAGGAGCAATGACCGAGAAGCCCACGGCCCTCCGCCCAGGTGCCACGATTGGCATTTTTACGCCTTCTGCGCCCGCGCATGTGAAGTTCCGCGCGAAATACCAGCATGGTCTCGAGGTCTTGCGGAGTCGGGGGTTCACCGTCGTCGAAGGCGACTTGACCGCGTCGCAGCGGCACGAGGGGTATCGGTCCGGCAGTCCACGCGAGCGCGCTGCGGAGTTCATGGACTTGTACCGACGTAAAGACGTCGACGCGTTGATGTCTACGATCGGTGGAATGAACTCCGCCAGTCTGATCCCATACCTCGACTTTGACGAAATTCGCGCTACGCCGAAGATTGTGTGCGGCTATAGCGATGTCACATCACTACATTTGGCGATCTTGGCGTTTTCTGGGCTTAGGACCTTTTACGGACCGGCGCTTGTTCCCAGTTTTGGGGAGTGGCCCGAAATCCTGCCGGAGACGTTCGCTTCTTTCCACAGTGCCGTGACGAATCCCTTCCCCCGAGAATTGACTCCACCGGATCGCTGGAGCCGGCACCTTCGGGACGCGTCCACCGAGGAGTGGCGGACGTTGCCCCGGGAATTCCAGCGGAACGAAGGGTGGAGAGTGCTTTCTCACGGTGTGGCGGAGGCCCCTTTGGTGATCGCGAATCTGAACACCCTCCTGGCGGCGGCGGGAACCCCTTACTTCCCAGCGTTGGAAGGGACCATCCTATTCGTGGAACAGATGCGCGCCGGCCTTTCGCAGGAAGAACGATTGTTTCGACAGTTGGAGCGGATGGGTGTTTTGGAGGTGATCCGTGGCTTGGTGGTGGGTAAGCCGGAGATTTATGATCCCGAGGGAGCGCCATTCGACTACGATGGACTAGTTCAGGAAATCGTGGGGGAAAGGCCATATCCAGTCGTCACAGGCTTCGATTGTTCGCACACCAGTCCGATGTTGACGCTGGCAGAACACACCCAGATACGAATCGATGCTCGGACATCGCGCGCGAGATTTACGTTGCTGGAACCCATGGTATCTTCCGCCTAAACGCGGGCGGGCGCTGGGTGTGAGTGCCGGCTTATCGCCGCCGTCAACACCTTGAGCTAGAACTCCAGGAGCTAGGAGGTCGAGGTTGTCGCTCCGTCAACGCTTTCTCCTCGCTGTGGGCCTCCTGCTCGGACTTCAGCTGTCGAGCGCCGTCTTGTCGGTTGGAAGTTGGCAATTGGTGCGTCAAGGGTCGGAACGCGAGCAGGAACTCGCGGAATGGCGCGCTGAGGTCGCCAAACTCGGCTTTGCAGTGCGCGAACAATACGTCCATCAAGCGCACACCTACATCGAAGGGGGAACGGGTCATTTGGCGCATGGCGCCGGAGTGGAAGCGGCCACCGATGCAGCAATGGATCGCCTGCTCGAACTGCCGTTTTCGGCTGAGGAACGCCGAATTGTTGAGGGCATGCGGCAGGATCAAACCATTTTGAACGCCTACTTTCGCGAAAAGGTGGTGCCGGAGGCCACCGCGGGCAGCCTCGATCGGGCGCGGTCGATGGAGCTCCATGCGGTCTCCGAAAAGCTGACGAAGCAGCTCACGGATGCGGTCGATCAATTGTCGTTGGCGTTGGATCGGACCCAAGCGGTGGAACGAGAACGCGCTCGAAAGCGCACCGAGCGCACGGGACAGGTGACCGTGTGGATGGCCGTTGCAAGCCTCCTTACGGCGGTGTGGGTGGCCCGTGAGCTGACGCGCGCCGTGTTGGCGCCGGTGGATGCGATCCGAACCGCGGCGCAACAATACGGCGATCCGAACTCGCCTTTGGGGGATGAGCTTTCTGAGGTGGCTGCGGCCTTCGATACGGTGTCGCGCCGGCTGGCGGCAGCCGAGGAAAAGCGGATTCAAACGGAGCGTCTTGCGGCGCTTGGCGAAATGAGTGCGGCGGTGGCGCACGAACTGTTGAATCCGCTTACGGTGATTTTGGCGCAGTCAAAACAACCGGCGAACCCAGAATTGGCGGCGATTCGTGAGGAGGCTCTGCACGCCCAACGGGTGGTCGAGGGATTGTTGGGGTTTGCCCGACCGCAACCGGACGATCGCGCGGACTTGGAGTTGTGCGAGACGGTGCGCCGGACCGTGGAACGGTTGATTCCTTTGGCGGATACCAGAGAGGTTACGTTAGAATTCAAGGGAGAAAGCGTGCATCGACAGGCATCCCACTCGGCAATTCGTCAAGTGCTTGACAATCTCATCCGCAACGCGATCGAGGCTGCGCCCCCGGGAACGACGGTCGAGGTGGAAGTGGCGTCGGAGGGGCCGACCATCCACGTGCGCGATCGCGGGGGGGGGATCCCTGCGGAAGTTCGAAACCGCTTGTATCAGCCCTTTGTCACTGGGAAAGCGCGAGGTACCGGTCTTGGGTTGGCGATCGCGGCTCGGGTGGTCACCGCGGTAGGGGGGAGGTTGGAGCACCGGGATCGGCCGGGTGGCGGCACCGACGCGGTGTGGAGGTGGTCATGACCGCGCGCATTCTGGTGGTGGAAGATCGCGAAAACCTGCGAAGAGTGCTGGTTCAAGCGCTGTCCGCGCATTTCGTGGTCGACGAGGCCTCGGATGGTCGCGAAGCGATAGTGCGATTGTCGGAAGCCAACCATGTGGTGGTGGTTTCCGATGTGAAGCTGCCCGGCGCGGACGGCGAGGCGGTGCTGATGGAGGCGCGTCGTCGGTGCCCGGCGCCCGAAGTGGTGTTGATGACGGCCTTTGCGGAGGTTCCGGCTGCAGTGCGGGCGTTGCGCGCCGGTGCGTACGATTACCTCTCCAAGCCGTTTGAACCCGAGGATTTGGTGCGCGTCGTGCAACGCGCCGCGGAAAGGTACGCCCTGGTGCAACGCACTCGCGAGTTGGAGTCCCTGCTCGACGAACGGGAAAGCCCTCTGATCGGGCAATCTCCAGCGATGCTGGCGGTAAGGCGGATGGTCGAGCGCATTGGGCCGATGCCCGTGACCGTGCTCCTACTCGGCGAAAGTGGCACTGGAAAGGAGGTCGTCGCGAAGGAACTTGGGGCTCGGTTCCACAAGGGCCCGTTCATCGCGGTGAACTGTGGAGCCATTCCCGAGAACCTGCTGGAAGCGGAGCTGTTTGGGGCGGCGAAGGGGGCGTATTCAGGAGCGTCCGCGGATCGGGCTGGCTTGTTTGAAGCCGCCAACGGAGGCACGCTGTTTCTTGACGAGATCGGGGATTTACCGCTTCCTCTGCAGGTGAAGCTCAATCGGGCTTTGGAGGAGGGCGAAATTCGAAGGGTAGGGGAAACCCGCGCAAGAACGGTACAGATCCGCTTGATCGCCGCCACCCATCGCCCGTTGGATACCCTGGTCGCCGAGGGAAAGTTTCGCGAAGACCTGTACTATCGACTCAAGGTGGTGGTGATCCCGTTGCCTCCCCTAAGACAGCGGGTGGAAGACATTCCGCTGTTGGCGGCGCGCTTTCTTCGATTGGCGTCGGCGCGGTTTGGCAAGGCGGTGCGATTGGAGCCAGACGCATTGGCCGCGTTGGAGGCTGCTCCTTGGCGTGGAAATGTCCGCGAGTTGAGGCACGCTCTGGAGCACGCGGTGGCGGTGTGCGAGGGAGAGGCGATTGGAGTGTCGGATCTTCCCGAGGAACTGCGCGCTTCGGCGCCCAGCGCTCGTGTGGGTTCCTACCGCGAAGCCATTGAGCTCGCGCAGGACCGCGCGGGAAGGGAGTATTTGTCCGATCTCTTGCGGGAAAACGAAGGTAATGTCACGCGGGCAGCTGAAAAAGCTGGTGTGGAGCGGGAAACGCTACACCGGCTGTTGAAGAAGCACGGTCTAGAGGCCACGCGATTTCGGACTACGCCGTCCGGTTGACCACCTGCCCCACGCCATTGAAGTTGTTCGCCAACAACTTGCTGATCGCTGCTTCCTGCGCGTCCATCTGCTTTTTCAGTACGGAAACACCACGGTCGTTTCCTTGAGAAGCCATACGCAAAGCGACACTTTCCATGATGCTCGAATCGATACCACTCACGCTCATGGAACCTCCAGGGGCTACAACAGCGTATCGGCACCTTCGGCGGATCGCATTAGGATTTTCGGTGGCGGATCGCGTTTACAGCGGGTCATTGTAGTAGGATATGGGGCCGCTGGGAGTATTCATGCGTTTTCGTGGGTGGGTGTTTGGCGCCGTGGTTCTCACCGGGTGCAGTGAATACGGAGTGAATAGCCACCCTGGAACCGGCGATACCGGCGTTGGTCCCATCGATGACACGGACACCGTCGGCCCGATGCCGGAAGCGGTTTGCGGGGTGTTGCCGCCGACCGTGGCATTGCCGATGGCGGAAGCGCTCTTTGCGGGCGGGGATTCTTACGATCCTGGTGGAATGCCTGTGTCCATCTTCGAGTGGAGTTTTACGTCGATTCCAAACGGTTCTGCGGTGGCGATGCCCTTGGGCAATGGCGCGAACCGCGTGGTCGTTCCGGACAAACCCGGGGAATATGTCGCACAATTGATCGTGGGCACCGAGGACGGGCGCACGTCGGATCCTTGCTTTGCGACGTTGACGGTGACCCCGGATCCGGACGCGGTCGATCCGGTGGCGATTTGTTCGGTCAATCCTGAAGAAGTGGCTCCACCGTTCGAAGATGCCACCTTCATCGGCATCGATTCCTACGATCCCGAAGGCATGGACATCGATGAATACGAATGGTCGTTTGTGTCGGTTCCCGACGGCTCTTCTGTTTCCATGCCGTGGGGGATTTCCGCCAACCGCACCGTCACGCCCGACGTGGCGGGAGACTATGTGGGGCGCCTGATCGTTCACACCGAAGATGGGCGCGAGTCGGAGCCCTGTTTTGCACTTTTAACGGCGGTTCCCGAGGAGAACCTCTGGGTCGAGATGTTCTGGGAACACACCGGCGACGACATGGACCTGCACCTGTTGGCTCCGGGTGGCGTGCCTCGGACAGGCACGGATTGTTACTATGGAAACTGCACTTATGGCGGGTTGAATTGGGGGGCGAGCGGCAGCGCCGACAACCCCTCTTTGGACATCGACGACATCTCCGGCGACGGCCCTGAGAACATCAGCATTGCCCAACCTCAAGATGGAGTTTTCACCGTATTTGTCCACGATTTTCCAGGCTCCGTTTACAACGGCACCAACAATGTGACCGTGAACATCTACGTCGATGGTCATCTCGAGTGGACGGACGTGCGTAATATCTCCGTTGAAGACTCGGATATTTACTATGCGACCATCGACTGGCCGAGTGCCGTGATCACGGGAATGTAATCCCATCACTCCTCGGGCTGAAGATTGGCTTTGTTCAAAGCGATTCGGAGGACAGGTAAAGCTGTCGTTGACATCATTTTTGCACGGGCAACGCGGAATTTCGGCCTTGGTACTGTAATGTTGTCAAGACTGTGAATTTGCTGTTGCGGGTCCCCGTCGGTATGAACTAAAGTAGGGCGTTCTGGGGCCCCAAGGAGCAGACGCCATGCGCTTGATTTCGTTGATTGGAACTTCACTTCTTCTCGCTTCTTGTTCCGAATACGGGGTGAATTCTCACGTCAACGATCAGGGTCTCGGCGAAGATACGGCGCCCGATACCGATTCGGTCGGCACGGATCCAGTGGCCGTATGCGCGGTCAACCCGGAAGAGGTAGCTCCTCCCTTCGAGGATGCGGAGTTTATCGGCGGCGATTCCTACGATCCGGAAGGCATGGAGATCGCCGAATACGTCTGGTCGTTCGCCAGTGTTCCAGAGGGTTCGTCCATTTCGATGCCGGGCGGCAATGCCGCAAACCGTACGGTCACCCCGGACGTGGCCGGAGAATACGTTGGGCAGTTGATCGTTCGCACCGAAGACGGCCGCGAATCTGAGCCTTGCCTCACTACGCTGGAAGCCGTCCCCACCGAAAACCTCTGGGTGGAAATGTTCTGGGAGAATTCGGGCGACGACATGGATCTCCATCTCCTGGCGCCGAATGGTGCTCCACGTTCCGAAAAAGATTGCTACTACGCGAATTGCACCTACGGTGGCCTGGAATGGGGCGGCGGCAGCTCTTCGGACAACCCCAACCTCGACCTCGATGATATCCCCGGCGTTGGTCCCGAGAACATCAACATCGCATCACCGCAGAATGGCACGTTCACGGTGTTCGTCCATGATTATCCAGGTTCGGTCTATGAAGGCACGAACAATGTGACCGTCAACATCTACATCGACGGCGTGTTGGAGTGGTCGGACACCCGCGGCATTTACGGCGAAGACTACGACATGTACTTCGCGGAAATCGAGTGGCCGAGCGCCGAGATCAACTCGCTGTAGGCCTTTTGGCGAATTAAGGGCGAGGGTATGAAGTACCTTCGCCTTTTTTGTTGGATCACCCTTGGTGCTTGTCTCCCCAAGCAGACCCCCGTGGAGGCCGTGGTGACGGAATCCCTCAATGCGGAGGCTGTTGCTGGCGTTTCCGACCCGAGGCTTCGTCAGTTGCTCAGCGACCACTGGGAAGCGACTCTGGCGGGGGACCCGATCTGGGCGACGCAACTGGGCGATCACCGCTATGACGATCGCCTTCCCGATGTGGGGCGTCTTTCCCGCGAACAGTGGACCGAATCCGTTCGCTCGTGGTCAAAACGCGCCGGTGTCATCCGATTGTCGCCGTTAAATGCTGACGATCGGATGACGTTGGAGATCTTCCAAGCGCAATTGGATGCCTCGCTGGCGGAAGAAGTGTGCCGGTTTCCCGAGTTCAACTTCTCGGCGACCAATAATCCCGTCGCATCGCTCAACTACATCGGCGATCTGCAAACGCCAAAAACAGTCGAAGAAGGCAACCGATTGGTCGCACGCATGTCGGCGGGACCGGCGTATGTGCGCCAGCACATCGACAATCTTCGGTTGGGGGTCATGGCCAATCGCGTGGGAAATGCCGCTTCCACGGGGCGTACCATCGAGATGGTGGAGACCCAGCTCGGCCAGCCGATCGAAGAATGGCCGATGGCGTCGCTGCTCAAGGCGCCAGAGAGTTTTTCGGCGACCGAAGCCGAGGAATACACCATCCAAATGCGAGGGGCGATCGAAGCGTTGAAGCCCGCATTTGAGGAGTATCGGAATTTTCTGCGCGATGAAGTGTTGCCTATCGCCCGACCGGACGACAAAGCCGGGTTGAGCGGCCTTCCGGATGGTGATGCCTGCTATCGGGCCGCCATTCTTCGCCACACCAGCCTTCCCAAGACGCCCGACGAGTTGCACGCCACCGGTCTGCGCGAGCTGGAGCGCATTCACGCAGAAATGCTCGAGTTAGGCGCGAAAACGCTGGGGACGTCGGATCTCCCGAGCCTGTTCCAGCGCCTGCGAGAAGACAAGGCCCTTTACTATACGGATGCGGAAGGGATCGAGACCAAGGCCGCCGCTACCTTGGCTCGCGCAAAAGCAACCATTCCGGCCTGGTTTGGTCGCCTTCCTCAGACGGACTGCATCGTCAGCCGGATCCCGGACTATGAGGCTCCCTACACTTACATCGCCTATTATCGGCCACCGCATCCAGACGGCACCAAACCCGGCGAATACTGCGTGAACACCTACGCCCCCGACACCCGCGCTCGGTACGATGCGGAAGTCCTGGCTTTTCACGAATCCATACCGGGGCATCACCTTCAGATCGCCATTTCGCAGGAGCTGGCGGATACCCCCGCCTTCCGCAAAAACCTCGATGCGACGGTCTATGTGGAAGGGTGGGCGCTGTATACCGAATCCCTCGCGGACGAAATGGGGATGTACAGCGGCGATCTCGACCGGTTGGGCATGCTGTCGTTCGATGCATGGCGGGCGTCGCGGCTGGTGGTGGATACCGGCCTGCATTCCAAGGGGTGGAGCCGGGCGCAGGCAGAGCAATTCATGCTCGAAAATACGCCCCTTGCTCCGAACAACATTCACAATGAGGTGGATCGTTACATCCTTTGGCCCGGCCAGGCGCTCGGGTACAAGACCGGCCAATTGGAAATCAAGCGACTGCGCCGCGAAGCGGAGTCGGCGTTGGGTGCAGGCTTCGACGTTCGGCGCTTTCATGATGTGGTGTTGGAGTCGGGGCCTGTCACGATTCCCGTGCTCGAACGTCGTGTTAGAGAATGGGTAGCCAGGGGCGGCTAGGCGGCGCACCCACCGGTTGCGTATGATCGCCGCGCGGAATCGGTTACATTCGGCCTTCGCGAGGAATCATGTCCATCGACGATACCCTGTTCTCGGGCGACAACGCCAACTTCCTCGATCTTCAGTACGCCGCTTGGCTCACCGATCCGGCTTCGGTGGATGCTCCCTGGCAGAAGCTGTTTTCGAGTTGGGAGCGTCCCAATGGCGGACGTCTCCCGATCGCTCCCGACTTTGTGGCGCCGTCCATTTTTGGCGCTCGCGCCGTGGGGGCCAGCGATGCATCGGCCATGGCGGCCGCCGCGCTTCAAGCCAAAGTGGTCCAGTTGATCCTGGCCTATCGGGTGCGCGGCCATGTCGAAGCGGATCTCGATCCGTTGGGGAAGCTGAGCCGGGGTCCGGTTCCAGAGTTGCAGCCTTCTTTTTTTGAGATCGGTGACGCCGAGCTCGATCTTCCGGTGGCCGGCTTTCCGGTCAAGGGTGAGCCCAAGGTCACCACCACCCGCTCGATATTGAAGCGGTTGCGGGCCGTGTATTGCGGACACCTCGGTGTCGAATACATGAACATTCAGGACATCGCTCAGCGCCGTTGGTTGCAGGAGCGACTCGAAACTCTCCCAGAACAGCAGGTTTTGGACAAGCCGCAGACCGCGCGGGTGTTGCGCAAGCTTTCCGACGCCGAGAATTTCGAGCGGATGCTGCACAATAAATTCCCTGGTACCAAGCGGTTTTCGCTCGAGGGTGCGGAAACGGTGGTTCCGCTTCTGGATCAGGTGATCACCGAATCGGCGCAGCGCGGGGTTCGCGAAATTGTCGTGGGAATGGCGCATCGCGGCCGATTGAATGTTCTCGCCAATGTGATGGGCAAGCCGGTCGGCATGATCGTCGGAGAGTTCAACCACGTAAAGTCGGACTCCTATCAGGGTTCTGGCGATGTGAAATACCACTTGGGCTACAGTTCCGACACGGTCACCCCGCATGGGCACCGCGTTCATCTGTCGCTCACCCCCAATCCTTCGCATTTGGAAGCGGTCGACCCGATTGTGGAAGGCCGCGTTCGCGCCAAACAAGATCGCAGTGGGGACACCGAGCGGTCCATCTGCATGCCGATCTTGATCCATGGCGATGCAGCATTTGCAGGCCAAGGCTTGGTGCCCGAAGTTCTCAATTTGTCCGATTTGAAGGGGTATCGCACCGGCGGCACCATCCACGTGATCATCAACAATCAGATCGGGTTCACCACCTCGCCGGTGGACGCACGTTCGACGTTGTATGCGACCGACATTGCGAAAATGTTGGACATCCCGATCTTCCACGTCAATGGCGAAGACGCGGTGGCGGTGGCGGTGGTCACGCGCATCGCGGTGGAGTGGCGGCAGACGTTTAAGCGCGATGTCGTGATCGACATGTATTGCTATCGCAAACATGGCCACAATGAAGGGGATGAGCCCTCTTTCACGCAGCCATTGGAATACGAAATTATCCGTTCACGTCCGACCCCGCGGGAGGTCTGCGCCAATCGGTTGGTGGAATCGGGCTTGGTAAGTCGCACCGACGCCGATCGCATTCACAACGAAAGCCGGGACGCCATCGAGTCGGCGGGCGACGAACGCAATCCGCAGTCCACTCCCTTTGAGTCGCCGCTTCGCGACCGCTGGATGAAATACGTCAACGGCGATGGAGCGGAAGCGGACACTCGGGTGGACGCCGCAAAAATAGTAAACCTCTTGACCAAAGCAAACACCGTCCCGGAAGGCTTTAAGGCCCATCCGAAGCTGCTTCGCGTGTTGCAGCAGCGGCTGGAGATGGCGCGTGGCGAGCGCCCCTTGGATTGGGCAGTCGGCGAGCAGGCGGCCTATGCGACCTTGGTCGCCGAAGGTTGGCGGGTTCGGTTGTCGGGGCAAGATTGTGGGCGTGGAACCTTCTCTCATCGTCATGCGGTGCTCACGGACATCACCACCGGCGAGGAATACTTCCCGGTCAAACACCTCACTCCCGATCAAGGCGACTTCAATGTGATCGACAGCTCGCTGTCGGAAGCGGGAGTTCTGGGGTTTGAGTTTGGGTATTCCTGGGATTACCCCGATGCTTTGGTGATGTGGGAAGCC
>SYKL01000375.1 GCA_005797785.1 Pseudomonadota bacterium
GAAGATGGCGCTTTGGTTCAGGTTTTTTGCTCACCACCAATGTGACCGAGGCTTACGATCTGCTGACTCAGGACACCCGCCCGTTGACGGTGGATGCTGACGGGCGACTTCCGCCTTTCCATGCGCTGGATTTGAAGGTGGCGAAGCACTGGGACGTGCGCCGGTGGACCATCGATCTCTCGCTCGACATTCAAAATGTGTACTTTCGAAGGGTGCCCGAGCCGGTGGTGGGATCCGTGGACGATTCGGTGCCCGTGTATGGATATGGGCTGCCGATCTTGCCGATTCTCGGGGTTGTGGTGGGATGGGAGAATTCGCGGGCGCGTTGAGGGCCGGCCGTAAGATCACAGCATGAGCTGGTACATCAAATTTCCCTGAATTTGAAAATTTTGACGTGCCACTTCCATCGTTACCATCCGATGCTGGAAACGCCCTCGAACCAACCGATCCCTCCGAATACTCCCGCCCTTCGAGCAGCGACGCTCATCGCCCCTTTTGGACTGCCGCTAGCGATCCATTCGGACATCGCCTACGGGAAAAATGCCCCTTCCTGCTACCCTCTTAATGGTTTCCCGCCGCCGTGGGATGACCCCGCCGTGCTAGATTTAGCGAAACCAGACGCGGAGGTCGAGGATGTGGGCCCAGGTATTACTCGCCCTGAATGCGGCGGACGCCGGCGAGGTGACCCTCGCAGAGTACTGCGACGCTCCGGCACCCGAGGTTTACGCGATCAACGGCCGTCATTTGCCCCCGATGGATCTGGCTCCCACTTGGCCACCATCCGTCGCCTCACTGCTCGATTTCACCGGAACGAAAAGCTATTTAGATTCGCAGGTCGAATCCTATCAGCATCACGAGGCACCAATGCCTGTCGCGCTTTACGTCGATGCGCGCCGACCGGTGGGTGATGTGTTGCCAGTGCTCGATTTGCTCCTTCAGAACTCCCCAGGCAATTCCCTGTCCCTGTGGGTCGGTGGCCGATCACTGCGGTCGAGTGGCATCATCAGCCCTCCTGATGCTGCTTTTGGCGCCGAGATCCTTGCGAAGTACGAGTCACTGCCACCCGAACAGAAGACTGGCTACCTATATGAAGCGTCCCTAGGAACGAGCGAAACCAAGTGTCCGGCCCTCGAAGAGGCATGGATGCGGATTTCAATGACCGATCCGATGGAACGCCCCGCCACGATCTGCGATGGCGTGATGGAGGCTGCGATTCGCACGTGTGCTCAACAACAACGAGTCGACAAAAACCAACAGGTAACGGTATTGTGGCTTTTCCTGTCTCGACAGTTTCCGGCGGATCACACCGGCTTCGAGTTGACCCTGCAAACGGACGCAGCGAAGGTCGAGTTCGACCCCGCCACACCGTGGGCGGATGCCGTCGCGATACTTCAACGGCGAACCGGCCCAGTTCGACTGGTCAGTGCAAACTCACAATGACTGAACATTTTCCGCTGATTACCCGCCGATACTGCACCGACTCACCACTGACTTTCACGGCTCCAGCGACGGCACCGGCGTGTCGAATCGACGCACGTTTCAACATCGGCCGCAAGAACCGCTGAGCCGTCGGCCTCACGCACGATTTTCCGCTCGGTGCAAGTCGTTTTGCCGCATCGACCTTCTCTTTTCCGTACCCGCGCACACCTTCAGGCCAGCGCCAGCGCACTCCAAACTGGTACATGTAATTTCTTCGAATTCCATATTCCTGATGTACCAGTTGGGTGTCCTACCGCCGCCCGCGCGACCAAATCAGACCGGGGCGCCCCCCCCCGTCCAAAGTGGCTCGAAGATCTTACCTATTTGAACATTTAACGAATGTAACTCGCGAGCTTTCGAATCCCAGTGCTAGCATGTCAGGATGAGGTCGCATCATGTTTGAATTCCTCCGTAGACACCTTTCTCCCGAGGCTAATTCGCCTGCACCTACACCCGCCGCGCCCGTAGCGACCCACGGCAACCAAGCGGCCCAGCCCGCGGCGGCGGCGCACGAAGAAGGCTGGCTGGAACGTGCCGCCCGCGTCGCATCGGACATTGGTCCCGTCGACCCCTTCAGTCTGGCTCGACGAGGCGCCGGCGCCTTGGCCGAGGGAGCCGACAGCTTGCACCGGTCCTCGATCTCGTTTTCTGACAGGCAGAACCGTGAAAACGAAGCGCAAACGCGTCAAAATGTCCAGAACGGCTCCTATGGCCTCGGGGATGAGGTCGCAGACGGTATGGCTCGCGCGGGTGGCGGTTTTTTGCAGGGGGCGACAGGTCTTCTGTCCGGTGCTGCCAACATGGTGGCTCACCCGCTGAACACGGCGGCAGGCTTGGCTCGAACGGGCGCGCAGTTGTCCGGGGTTACGGGTCAGTTCAACGCTCTTGACTCCGCAGCTGTGGCGCTGGTGGACGGCGGCGGCCTCAGCGGCGCAGCCGGTGCATATTCACACTCGATGGAACAAGACCGAGCAAATACACGCGAAACGCTGGGCGGTCTGGCCCGCCCGATCACCGAGGCGTACGAACACGGCGGGATCGAGTCCGCTGGCGGTGCCGTGCTTGCACAAGTGGCCGCCTTCGCCGCCGGGGGTGGCCTGCGCGGTGGCGCAGCACGGACCGGCGCCGCACGCGCGGGCACAGAGGCTACCGCAGCCGAAGCGACCACCACCGCTCGGACCGCGTCGGCAGCCGAGGGATTCCATCCCGGTGGCGGGGTCGGCGACTGGGCAGAGGGCTTTCAACCGCCATCCCCCTCGCCCCTTCAGGCGCGCACCGGCCCTTTGGCACCGCCCACGCCCGCAGCGCCATTGACTCCACTTCGGCCGACCCCACACCTCGGCCCTCGCTTTTCGGGTTCGGTCCGAAACGCCCCCGCCACGGCGGCAGAAGTGCCGTTTACCTCCGCGCACAACGCCGCGCATCCGCCCGTTCCCGCACCCCACATTCCGTTCCGTGGCCCACCCCCGGGTGCTGCCCCCCCGATGTTATGGGACGCCCCACTCCGCGGGGCACCGGTTCGATAGTACCGTCCAATAGCCCGTTCTAGAGGTTGTCGCTCGATGCCTACTGGCACATCAAAAGTCCACCAAAACGGCATTTTTGATGTACCAGTTCATCCGATCGCGAACCTCTCGCCCAATCGCCGGATCCCTTCCTCCGAAAAATGGTTCCCCCAGCTGATCCGCAGCGGCATCCCCTCCGGCAACGCCAACAACTGATCCACGGCCGCATCCCCCAACTCTTGAGCTTGGAGGGACAAGCTGCGAATCTTTCCGGCCGAGGCACACAGCGCCGCCAACGCTGCTTCCCCTAGGGTGGGCCAATACATCTCCGTGCCCGACATCCCGTCCACGGAACAACCACCGTTCCAGGACACCTCCTCAAACGGTATGTTGGACGTCAGCAGTTCGGTGATCGACTCAACCGACAAGGCCACATCGTCCAACACCAACACCCGCACTCGATCCCAATACGGGCACGAGATCACCGCTCGAACCTCCTCCTCCGAGAACGACCGATTGTGCCCAAACCGAAGCTGCGTGAGAAACAGCAGCGTCGGCGATCTCAACCAAAGCTGTAGTTCTTCAAAGGAAGTCGCGCTGTCATACCCATCGTACAGCTCGCTCGGCGGGATCGGCAATCCCCACTCCCAGCGCGGCTCCCGGCCGAGTCCCGCCAGATCCCCGAGGATCTCCGCCCGATGCTCGGCCCACCACGCCCGGGCCAGCGTCACCCGGTGGATCCGCTCCAGGTCCGACTCTCCCGGCTTCGGCACACACAACCTTAAGTATCGGCCGCGCGGATCCCCCCGGCGCTCCCAGTGATCCGCCAGCGCAAACCGCGCCTCCTGATCTCCTTTCGCCGCCGCCACGGCGAGCCAAAGTGAGCGTTCCTCCTGCAAACTTACCTCCGCTCGGCATTGCCTCGCTGCGCGGTCCTCACGACCGCAGGTGTTTCGTTTGGCCGGCCTACGAGCAGCGCTCTCCGGACCTGCGAGGTCCACAAAGGCGGTCGTTCCGGGCCTTGCAAATCACCCCTGCTTCCACCGCCGAGCCAAGGCTACCTCATCCCGATACGCCTGTGCCTCCGCGGCGCGTTTCGCATCGTCCCAACCCAGCTTTTTCGCCATGCGCTCGGCCACCTTGTCGATCGCCCCCAAGCCTTGGTCCAAATCCCGGTAGAACAATTGGGTGCGTCGAATCATCAGATCCACACAGGTGGCGGCGAGCTCTTCGTCGATCGCCCAATCGACCTGCGCCAAAATCTCCGGTCGACCGGGAACCAAGCGTTCGGCCAACGCTGCATCCCCCGCAACCCGCTTGGCTACCTGGATTCCGCGCATGCCGTACGTCAGCGCCAACTTCAGGCAGGTGTCGTCACCCAACCGACCACCAGCCGCATCCGCAATTTGGACCGCCACCTTGGACGCATCGTCGTCCGCCGGCCAGCCGACGGCGCCCGGAAGAGCGGAGGTGTCAGTCTTTGGGCTGTGTGCCAACTGAGGCTTATGACCAGACATTTGAAGCAGTCGCACCGCAGTATCCACCACCTCCGCTGCCATCCGTCGGTAGGTGGTGAGCTTTCCGCCGGCGATGGTGATCAACCGGTCCCGTCCGACCAAAATGCTGTGCTCCCGGCTCACCTGGCTTTCGCCGACGTCGGAGCCGGAGGGTGCGATCAACGGACGTAATCCCGCCCAAGTCGAGATCACATCCTCAGGGCCGATTTTGTGATCCGGAAAATAGCTGTTGGAAGCGTCGATCAGGTAAGCGACGTCCGCGGCATCGGCGTGCACGTCCGCAGGATCGCCCTGGTAGTCCGTATCCGTCGTGCCGATATAGGTGCGATCTCCCCAGGGGATCGCGAACAGCACCCGCTTGTCCTTCGGGTGAAAACACACCACCGCATTGTTGATCGGCAGGCGGGCATTCTCGACGACAATGTGCACACCCTTGGTCGGTCGCAGCAAAGTCCCCTGATTGACCGCGCTCAATGCGCGCGTCGCATCGGTCCAGGGGCCGGTCGCGTTCACCACCGCGTGGGCCAAAATCTCCTTGGTTTGCCCGGTACGCTGATCAACCACGGTCGCACCGCGGATGACGCCGCTCTCATCAAACAAAAAGCCGGTCAGCTTGGTGTACGTCGCCACGACGGCGCCGGATTGAACAGCATCGAGCGCCGTTTCCAAGGTGAGCCGAGCGTCATCGGTCGAGCAATCGTAGAACTTGGGGGCGCCGGACAGCCCCTCCTGCTTGAGTGCAGGCTCCTCCTTCTTTACGCCCTCCGCATCCAGGTTTTGGTGCATCTTCGGCACCCGAAACAGCGACAACCCCTCGTACACCCACATCCCGGCGTTGATCATCCAACGCGGTTTACGGGAGTCCTGGTACACAGGGAACAAAAACCCGAGCGGGTGAACCAAATGGGGCGCAATGTCCATCAGGATCTTGCGCTCGCTCACCGCTTCAAACACAAGGCTAAACTCATACATTTCCAGATAACGAAGGCCGCCGTGAACCAACTTGCTGCTGCGGGAACTGGTGCCCGAGGCGAGATCCCTGCTTTCGACCACCGCCACCGACAATCCACGCCGGGCGGCGTCTCGCGCAATCCCGGATCCGGTAATTCCCCCGCCGATCACCAGGAGATCAAAGGTTCCGTCGAGCTTGTCCCACATGTGTTGGCGGGTAGGCATGCAGTCTCCTGAAACGCACCGCCTCATAACCGTTCTGGGAAGGGCGGACCGGGTTTTTAGTCGTCAATCTGCTTTACTATCGGCTCCACAACCGGCGGGAACCCCACGGCACCTCTCCACCTTCGCGGATGGCCTCGAAGTGTTGGCGACCGATCGCCGCATCGCCGCTTTCCAAGCAGTGTTCGTACGCGCGAGCTTCGCCCTCCGCCCGATCTTCCGGGCTTCGGCCCACCGACGCCAATACCCCGCGCTTGAAGGTCGCCATCGCGGTTGGCGAGTTTCGAGCGGCACGTGCGGCCAGAACTCGCGCGCGCACCAGCCCCTCATCCACGTTGGTCGCGCGTTCCTGAACAAGGCCCAGCGCTTTCGCTTCGTCGGCGCCGATCCGTTCGCCGGTCATGCCCAAGCGTAGCGTGTCGGCCACTCCGATTTGTGCCCACAGTTCGCTGGTTCCGCCTGCACCGGGCACAATTCCAAGCCCGGTCTCGGGTAACCCAAAACTCGCTTCATCCCCGGCGATTCGGTAGTCGGCGGCCAACAAGAACTCCGTGCCCCAGCCGAGCGCTAACCCGTCGACCACCGCCACATGAAAAACGGGGGCCAACCGAAGGTTGCCAAGGACTCTTCGTTGCCAACGCACATGCTGCGCCACCTCGTCCGTTCGCCATCCCGTTCGTTCGGTCACATTGGCGCCGCTAATGAAAATGGGCGTTCCCTTCGACGATCGACGACGTGAATAAGAAATCAAAGCCACCACGGACGAGCTGTCCAAGCGGCGCGCGAGCTGCTCGACCTCCGCCACCTGCTCGCGTCCCATCTCGTTTGCCTTGCCGTGGTCAAACTCCAGCAGCAGCACTTTGCCGTCCGATTCGAGTGAAAGCTTCAAGTGCCGAAATTCGGACAGCTCCACCGTTCCCCCAGCGTTGCAAGACGGCACGAGTGTACCAAATGGCGGGGCGGCGTCGAATTTGGTGGCGACCAGGGCACGACCATCGGTACACTCAGAAAAGAGCCCTCGTCACCGCACTGCACCGGGGATACTCCGCATGTTCCTTGCTTTTTTAGCAGCAACGGCGCTCGGGGCGGACGGCCTCAGCCTGGCCGAAGCCATGGACGTTCCCACGGCGGACATCGCGTCCACCGCACTCCAAGGTCAAACCACCATGATGGACACCATCCCCTCCCTAGGGGTGGTGTCGCCGCAAAGCGGCAGTTCGATGGCCCTCTTGTACACAGGCGTCATTGAATACGATGGAAGCGGACTTCCAGCTCTCAATCCCGAGCCCGGGTTTGATGTGGGCTCGGAAAACCAGAACTGGGGTCCCGCGGGCGACCGTTCGGAACTGTCCCTTGAACTTCAGGTTCCCGCGAACGCCCACAGCATGCGTCTCTCATTCAACTTCTTTTCGGCGGAGTACCCCGAGTTTGTGGGCTCCTCCTACAATGACTCGTTTACCGCCCAAGTTTCCGGAAGCGCATGGAGTGGGGATGCGGCCTACAGCGCCGCCGGAAGCGCGGTCAGCATCAACAGCGTGATGTTCACCGTCGTGGACGCCGCCAGTCTCGACGGCACCGGTTTCGGAGCGACCTACGGGAACATTTACGATCTCGCGGGCGGGTCCACCGGCTGGTTGACGCTCAACATCCCCACCACCCCCGGCGAAACGGTCTATTTGACCCTAGGAGTCGAAGACGTATTCGATGGGGTGTACGATTCCGCCGTTCTCCTCGACAACTTCTCCTGGTCCGCCACCGAAATCGATACCCCCGAGCTCGGCGGCGACGACAACCCACCGCCGGACATCGCCAGCTGCGAAGTGGACTACCTAAGCCCAAAACGTGGGTCGGAGGTGGGTGGTGAAATCACGCATGTGATCGGCGAGAACTTCGATCCCTCGTGCATCGCCCTCATGGACGGGGTCGCCGTTCCAACCGAGTTTGAGTCGCAACAATCTCTCCGCGTTACCACCCGACCGCACGCTCCAGGTGCGGTCGACATCCAAGTCGAATGCGACGAATTGGACCCCCAGATCCTCCACAATGGGTTCACCTACTACGCCACCGACGGCGAGGGGGGCATCCCTCCCGAAATCATCACCCTTGAGCCACACTATGTGAGCGTAGAAGGCGGTGAAACCGTTCGCTTGGTCGGGGAATTTCTGGAAGACGTGATCACCGTCCAAATGGACGGCGAGGAGGTCAACGCTGC
>SYKL01000376.1 GCA_005797785.1 Pseudomonadota bacterium
GCCTGGACAAGTGGAAGAAGCGCCTCAACGAATACGATACCGATCGCAACTGGCGTATCCTCGATGCGGTGGATTTCTGGGCGAGGGAATTGGGCACCTCTACATCGCAGGTGTCGCTCGCCTGGTTGCTCGGAAAGCCGGTCGTCACCTCCGTGATTTTCGGGGCCCGATCTCTTGACCAACTTGAAGACAATCTGAAGTCGATCGAGCTCAAGCTGCCAGAAGCGGCGATGAAGGCGCTGGATGAAGCGAGCGCTTTTGAGCTTGGCTACCCCTACGAATTTATGCGTCAGGTACAAGGCGCTTGGTAGGCCGGTAGTTCGGTGGCGCGCTAAATTTGTATTGAGGCGTGCCTTCGATCTACACTGGGATCGAGGTGCACATGCGTTGGCTTTCCCTGGCGTTGCTTGGGTTCGGTTGCCGTTTTTCGAACAGCCGGATACGGACGGCGATACCGATGCGAGCGACACGGATTCGGCGATAGACACGGGGGATAGCGATGGCGTTCCTGAGAAAGTAGGCTTTCTTTATCCGGAATACGATGCGGAAGAGGAGTTGCCCGCGACCTATGAAGCGGATCTCGACGACATCACCGAAGAAGTGATTCAAAAGCAGAGCCTCGGCGAAAATCTGCCCGTCATAGAGATCATCAACGGGACACTGGAAGTCGGCGATCAAACGGTTCAACTGGTGGAGCAGAACAGCAACCCGTGTCCGGACAGCCTGGAAGGCTGCACCGAGATCGACTCTGCAGTTTTGGGTGTTGGTGAAAATGCATTGGTGGCAAGCAGAGAGTTTCTGACAGGACAGGTGGTCAGTCAGGGGTCGCGGGGGACGTGTGCCGCGTTCGCGATCAGCGCGGCGGTTCAAATTTTGACCGCGCGAAACGGCAATGCCGTGGACATTGGCGAGCAGACGACCTACTTGCGCGCAAAAACGGTAGAAGCGGAGCTTTACCCTTCAACTTGGGAACAGTCCGGCTTGTACACCGACCTGGTGATCGAGGGATTTGCCGAAAACCCAATTTCACTCGTGCCGGAGGACGCTTGGCCCTATAACCCCGACGACCATTTTTGCGACGATTACCTGGACACGTATCCCGGAGAAACCTGCACGGAAACCGAAGTTCAGGGCAGCGGTGACTTGGGGAGCGAGCCGGATCCGGATGTGCTGACGGCGGAGGGCGTGGAAATCTATGAGGCCCATGGCCTGTACGCTTCCATTGGTCGAGTCAAACAGGCATTATACCGAGGCTATCCGGTGGTGCTGTCGATCAATGCAAATTCAGACTTCAACGTATCCACCTACAAGAGTGGCGTTGTGTCCTGGGTATTTCAAGTGGACTCGTGCACTAGCGTTTGTGGTCACGCCATCCTCGCGGTCGGCTACCAGGACGATCCGGACGTGGATGGCGGTGGATACGTCATTGTCGAGAATTCGTGGGGCGACGATTGGGGGGACGATGGCCTCGCCTATGTCACTTATGAATGGCTTGAAAACAGCATGATGGACGCCAACGCCATCGTAACCGTGGAATGATCACTGCTCTGGGAGCCGCCGTGTCGCCAACATCGCCGAACGGGTGACCTCGCGCGCTGCGCTCTGCCAAGCCTCCACTTCGGCCGGATTGTGGACGTCGAGCCAGTCCGGGGCGCCGGTCAGCATGCGCGTCTGCACCAGACGAGCTTCCATTTCCTGCTTACGAACCTCCAATTCGGCGCGTTTGAACCGGTACCCGAGGAACATGGCCACCCAGCTGGTGATCGCCATCAGGGGGGCGACGGTGATGCCGAAAACGGCCGTCATCATGATAAATTCTTCACCCATGGAACCTCCGGCTTATGAAGTGGTCCGCTGTTTTGTCTGATTCCAGGCCTGGATCGCTGATACGATGTGGCATATCCAACCGAGGCAGCCACCGGTACCCACCCAAAATCCGGGGGTGACGATCAACCAGAAAATTCCCCAACCGAATCGGCCCGCGTAGAACTGACCTACACCGGGTAGGATGAGCGAGAGAACGGCGGCGTACCCGGAATCGGCGGTGCGGGACATGGGGCCTCGAATCGTCCGGTACGTACCACTGTCAAGAGTATTGCAGGGCCCTAAGCGACCGCGTGGTCGTTGCTGTTTAGAGCGCCGGGATGCGCTCCGCACGGGGCTCGGTTTGGCGAGTGCGAGGACGCATCAATTCGGCGTCCAACCACTGCTCCAACTTGCGGTAGCGGCCCAGGCGTAGGGTGTCGTATTCGTCGCGCCCGGCAACAGCTTCCACGCCCATCAGCCGAAGGGCGCGGTTGATCGGCCAGTCTGAGAGCGACAGCGGAGTGCGGACCCCATTTCCCGAAAAGAACGGTCCTTCCGAAACCGCGCCTCCGTTCCACACAATGGAGGATTGTCCTCCGATCCCGTCGTCAAAGTCAGCTTCGATCCACGTGATTGGGCCGGAGGTGGATGCATTGCGGGCGAGCTCCGCAACGCTTGAAACCAAGAAGGAAAAGCCCTTTTCGCGTGCGCCCAATCCATGCAGGAATAATTTCGGCAGCGGAATGATCGCCCAACGATCGGATACCGAGCACATTTTCGCCGCCGGGATGCAAGCTGCAATCGATGAAAGCTGGCTTTCTTCCGCGAACAGTGCGGCGAACTGGTATTTCATTAGGCGGCCTCCAGGGTCGCCCCCTTAGCGGGTTTTGCGGATCGGATCCCGTCGGGCAGCGGGAAAAATGCACATCCGCCAAAAAAAGGTCAGCGCTGGTTAAATGGCGCTTGCGACCGTATCCGTTGCCCAATGGGCGAGTCCGTAGATGGTTTCGCTCGGATTGACGCCCAGGGCGGTCGGAAACACCGAACCATCCACCACAAACAGGTTTTTGTACCGGTGGTGCCGTAGGGTTGGATCCACCACGCTGGTTTGTGGGTCGACTCCCATGGTGCAACCGCCCATTTGGTGGGCCGTGAAGATGGGATGCTCCAGCGCTCCCCAAGGTGCTGCATCGAGAAGCGCAATGTCTTGCTTTGTTTTTAACGGGATGGGTTGCAGGTGGAGCGAGGATGCACGGGTAGCACCCGCTGCGAGTGCAATTTCCGCCATCACTTTCGACGACTCGCGAAAGGACTCTTGGAGTGCGGGGCCAACCGGATAGTCGATGCTTACCCGGCCGTCGCTGCGTAAAGAGACAGTACCTCCTTCATCTCCGGGCAGAAGGCCGTCGACCGAAAGGGCGATCAAGGTGTTGATCCGCGGCAGCTGCGAGATCACCTGGTGTCGTGCCGCTCCAAAGCCGGTAAACGCCAAGGAGGACAGCATCGGCTGCATCGGCGGGGTTTCAAGGAAAAATCCAACCTTGTCCGGTCCGCGGTCGATAAACTGGTGCGAACCGACCGATTGCGGCGCGCCATAGAATCCGTTGATGTCGTGTTCATGAAATCCGATGATCGCGACGACCGGGTGCAACCAGGTTCGGCGTCCAACCCCGCCTTCGGAGATGTCGGAGCGAAGCAACAGCGCCGGGCTGTTGATCGCTCCGCCGCACACGGCCACCACCTTGGGGCGAACGGTAATTTTGCGCCCGTTGGGCTGATCGTCAGCTGGGTCCCGAACCGTGGCGTGCACCGCCACAATCTTCTGATCCTGGTATTCTAGGCGATCGGCGCGGGTATTGGCGTAGAGGGTCAACCCCTGTTGGACGGCGTCGGGAACATAGGTCACCAACATCGACTGTTTGCCGTTTACCGGGCATCCGAGCCCACAATATCCCGAGTTCGCGCAGCCGTTGACGTTGCGTCGCAGCGGGGTCACCTCCCAGCCCAGCTTCTTGCAGCCATCCCAAAGCACGCGATTGTTCGCGTTCATCGCCTCGGGTGGCCACTCCGTAATGTTGAGCCGCTGCTCTATGGCGTCAAAATGGGGAGCGAGGGTCTGCGGATCGAGCCCCTCAATGCCATGTTTGGACCGCCAGTGTTCGAGGATCCGGTCGGGCGTGCGGTAGCAGGTGGTCCAATTGATAACCGTCGTCCCTCCCACCGCTCGACCCTGGAGGATCGCAATGGCGAGGTCCGCCGTCGCTCGTCCTCCGCGTTCTTGGTACAACATCGGGAAGGCATGGCCTTCCTGCAGGTCGAAGTCGGCGTTGGTGTGGTGGCTGCCCTCCTCGAGCATGATCACGCGAAGTCCTCGGGAAACCAACCCTTCGGCGAGTACGGCCCCGCCAGCACCGGAACCGATCACACAGACGTCGCATTCGACGTCCACATCTGCGGTAATGTCGCGAAAGGTGAGGATCGCGCCGGTCATCGAGCACCCCGGCTAGAAAATGAATGGGTATTCATTTTAGATTTCCGTAGTTCGGAGGGCCAGGATAGCCGACGGCAGCGTAGGTCTCGGGGGAACCATAGTAGGTGGCGGCGACCAGATTGTTCAGCGCCTTGAAGATGGTACGGCGGGCGGAAATGGAGCTGGTTCGCCATCCTTCGAGGATGGCGTCTTGTGTCTCGGGTGAACACTTGGAGAACGGGCGAACTCGTCCGTCCAAAATTAGTCCAGGAAGAGCATTTTCGACGATCTTGAGCAGGAGTTTTACCTCCCCGCGGGTGGCCGGATCGACGCTCGCCAGAAAAGAGTCGATCCGCTCGGGCACTTCGATGGTGGAAGCGGCTGGAAAATTCTCATGTGCGGGGGCCATCCGATCGGCGAGCGCCCACAGAATCGAGAACTCCTGCGAAGAGAGCGCTTGCAACGGCTGTCTTGGCTCCCTTGGCGTTGTGCCTTGAAGGGCGAGCCCGGTGCCGGCCAACAGCAACACGCTGGCCCCGGCGAGGCCGTATTTCAACACCAAGCGGCGGGACAATTCCACGGTCACTCTCTCGGCAGCACCTGGATCGTAATCGAATCGGTGGTCCCCGTCTGCTTCGGAATGGTGGCGACTTTCGCCCGCGTTCCCGCATAGGAGTCGACCAAGATCTGCTCCAGCGGCCCGGCCGCAGCGGCGTCGCGGCTGAGACCCACCGTGATCAGCGGCTCAAAATCGATGCGTTCGCGCGTGGCAAACAACTTGAGCGTTTCGCTGCCGAAGGGTGCGGCCGCCTCCACACACAGGTCTTTGGCTACAAAAGTGGCGCCTGCAGGGAGCAGATTGTCGGATCCGAGTTGGCCCGGCAGCGGAAACAGCTGGGCCACCTCGTGATCGGGCATCAGGTCGAGAACGGTGAGGTAGGCGGGTTCTTTGCCGAGATTTTCAAACGACAGCAGGTAGCCATCCCCCTCCCGCAGCATCATCGGCCCGTCTTTGGCGTAGGAATCTTCAGGAAGCAGCGTTGATCCGGTGCAATGCCCGTCCGCGGGGTCGTAGGTGTGTCGCGCGGGCAGGAGCTTCAACCGAACTTGAATGCCGGGATCCTGCATTTCAATGCGCCTCAACGTCTGAGAACGCGCAAACGCCCGTACTTCGTCCACCGCTGCCGGACCTGAATCCACCGGCTTGGATGTACCGTCGGAGCGAACCACCTCGATCTTTCCGCGTTCGGCGCGGATCTCCAGATCCGCCGCTTCTTCTACGATCTGGACATTGGGAAGCGACAAGGCGGACAAGATGGCCGCTTGGTCGGGAACGCTTTTGCCGATTTTCACTTTTAACTGAAAACTTCCCAAACCCAGCTGGGTAACGCGCATCCGGTCTTGTGGAGAGGGGGTGTCCCCGCTGGTGATCTCGACGACGGAGTCCGTGTCGGTGGTCGCGATCACTCGTCCGGTGCCGATGACGCGATCAGGGTGTTCTTCCGAAAAAAACTGGACTTCGCTGCCTTCCGACAGCCCGGTCAACCACCCGCCTTCTACCGAAACACCGCGATCGAGCAGGCTCGTGACGTAGTAATACCAGGAATCATCGACGACCTCGCCGCCAAACACGGCGGTGTCGACGTCCCCCTCCAACTGCGGCGTCTGTTTGGGAACGGTCTGCGCCATGGCGCCTTGAACCTGTCCAAACAGCTGGCGCCACGTGGTCCCCTTTTTCGCTGTCACGAGCGCTTCGGAGAATGCGAGGGACAACGCTCCAACGGCGCGCCCGTCTTTATCGCGGGTTTCCCGGGCTTGTTCGTCGTGTCGTGCGGCGGAGATGACGATCAAGGGGGCTTTACCCGCGGAGGGGGCGCCGCCTTCAAAGACGCCGCCGGCTTCTGCGCGTTGCGAGCGCTTTTTGGAGGGAGCTCCGATCGGTTCCATCCCGCCGCGCACGGCGAGTTCGTCGTCCGCGCCTCGGGTAGCGGATCCGGAATGACAGGCGTCAATCGTGACCAATACACTACCGGTGCCGCCCACCTTGATCCTGAGTCGGTCGAGGAGTGCGCCCAGATCGTCATCCCGGAGATGCTTGCTTCCATCATTGTTGTTAACAATGGAGCTGGCACCGTAGGGCACCAGTACCTCGTCCAGGCCATCGATTTCGTCGCCGTTGTTGTCGGTGATCTGGTGGCCGTGCCCGGAGTAGTGGAAGATCACCTGGTCGCCAGGCCCAGAAGCTTCGATCAACGCTTCTAACCCGCTGACGATCCCATCACGGGTGGCCTTGGCGTCCTCGATACGGGCGATCCGGTCCTTCTTGAACCCCTCGTGTCGAAGTGCTGCTAGAATCAGCTCTTCGTCGTTAAGGGTGTTGAGGTCCCGATACCCGCTGTCCGCCGGGTAGTCGGCAACAGCGACGACCAACGCCCGTTTTTCAGCGGCTTCGGACTGGAGCAGGCTTAGGAGTAAGCACCACACGTTCGCCCCCCGTTTTTATTCTACGCGGTTCAACCCGCGGCACCCTTTCAGGTCGCTTTCAGCGCACCTGGAAGGCGTAGGCCACGCGAAGTGGCTCCGGGATTTCCCGGAATGCTTCGGCGTTTCGGCTGGAGAGCATCGCTTGCGTGGTGAACGCGTAGGTGCCGGGCTCAAGCGCCGCTTCCGTCTTCAAGAGGTAGTCGCTGCGACTGCGCAGCGGGACCAACTCGAAATCGACTTTGTTCTTGGCGATGTACAGATTGAGCGGAACCTCGGTGACGCCGGTGGGGCCGGTCACGGGAACCGTTCCGCCAACGTCCAATTGGTACAGCTCCAAATCCAGCCGAGAGACTTGATCTCGCTTGAGCGGGGTATGAAAAACGACCCGAAGCGGGGTCGCGTCGATGGTGGTGTTGCCGACGGATTCGATCCCGCGGTATTGCTCGAGATCGGCTCCAACTTGGGAAATGGGGATCGGCTCCAAACGCTGGTAGTCGTCGCCACCCACCGCATAAAATCCGGCGTCTTTGGGCTTAGGATACAGAGTGAACGTAATGCGACCTGAAACGGGCTCTTCCGCGAGCTCTACTTCCATGTGATCCTGGATGTACCCTTCGCGCCCGGCCTTGATCTTGTGCTTTCCTGGCGTATAAGGCAGGCTAAACCGACCCGCTGAGTCGGTGA
>SYKL01000377.1 GCA_005797785.1 Pseudomonadota bacterium
AACGCCAAGGAATTGTGGTGTTTGAAGGCGGTTACCACGGGCGTACCAACCTCACCATGGCGATGACCTCCAAGTTCAACCTGTTCAAAAAAGGTTTCGGACCGTTCGCACCCGAGGTCTACCGTTTCCCATTTCCGAATCTTTATCGGCGTCCATCCCAGCTCTCCGAAGAGCAGTGGGTGGAGTGGAATGTAAAGCAACTTGACCATTGGTTCACCGCAATGGTGGATCCATCGCACGTTGCCGCCGTCGTGATCGAACCCGTGCTCGGAGAGGGTGGTTTCCTGCCTGCTCCCTCCGCTTTCCTGCATCGACTTCGCGCCGTGTGCGACCAGCACGGCATGCTGTTGGTCGCCGACGAGGTTCAGTCGGGAATGGGCCGCACCGGCCGTCTTTGGGCAGTGGAACACTCCGGTGTGATCCCCGATCTCGTATGCACGGCAAAGTCTCTAGGCGGTGGAATGCCGATTTCGGCGGTGGTCGGGCGCGCAGAGGTCATGGAAGCTCCGCATCCGGGCGGCCTAGGGGGCACCTATTCAGGCAACCCCCTCGCCTGCGCGGCAGCACTCGCTGCTCTAGAAACTCTCACCGATCCCGCGTTTCTTACACGCGCCACCGCACTAGGAGAGAGGCTCCGGCCGCGGCTCAGCGCGATCCAAAGGCGCCATCCTCGATTGATCGGCGATGTGCGCGGCTTGGGGCCCATGTTGGCCATGGAGCTCGTAAAAGACCCAGCCACCAAAGAGCCTTTTATGGAGGCCACCCAGGCGATCAACGCCGGCACCCTGCAGCGCGGGGTGATCACTATTCGCGCCGGCCTGTTCTCGAATTGTGTGCGATTCCTGCCGCCGCTCACCATTTCTGATTCGGAATTGGACGAGGCGATGGACGCCGTGGACGAAACGGTGGATGCGGTCGCCACTCAATTCGGGGTGGCCGGATGACCGAAAGAATGCTGATCAATGGCGAGTGGGTATCCGCAAAGAACGGCGGTATGTGGTCGCTCGTCGACCCCGGCACCCAGCAGGAAATCGACAAGATCCCCTTTGGGACGGCAGAGGATGCACAGGCCGCACTCGATGCCGCCGCGGACGCCTTTCCCGCATGGGCCGCCAAGAGCGTGTTTGAGCGCTGCGCGATCCTCGAGAAGGCGGCGGATCTCCTCACCTCCCGCATCGACGAGTACGCCAAGCGCACCACCGAAGAATCGGGAAAGCCCTTTGTCCAAGCCCGCGGAGAATGGGCAGGCGCCCCACTGTATTTGCGAGGCGCGGCCGAGGACGCCAAACACCTGGGAGGACGCTGGATTCCCTCCCGTGCGGTAAGCCGCCGAATCGACGTCACCTATGCGCCCCTCGGTGTTGTCGCGGCGATCACCGCTTGGAATTTCCCGATCTACAACGTCAATCGCGCGGTGGCCTCGGCTTTGGCCGTTGGTAACACCATGGTGGTCAGACCCTCTGAATTCACCCCGCGCTCCGCTTTCGACTATGCCCGCGCACTCACCGATGCCGGCCTCCCAAAAGGCGTGCTCAATGTGGTGAATGGCGATCCACACGGCATGGGACAAGCGTTCCTCGATGATCCACGTTGTCGAAAAATCGCGTTCACGGGGAGCACCCGCGTCGGCAAGCTTCTGATGGACGGTGCCTCGCGGACGGTCACCCGACTTTCGTTGGAATTGGGCGGCAATGCTCCTGTCTTGGTGTTTCCGGACTCCGACATTGCAGCGGTGGTCAAATCCGGGGTCACCGCAAAACTCCGCAATGCAGGCCAAGTGTGCATCGCGCCGCAGCGATTCTATGTGCACGCTTCGGTGATGGGCGAATTCTTGGCCGCAGCCGCCAAGGCCGTCGATGCCGAGGTGATCGGACACGGCCTCGACCCCAAAACGACGCTCGGTCCTCTCATCAACGAGAAACAGCGCGATCGCGTCGCCGACGTGGTGCACCGATCCTTGGCGAAGGGCGGTCAGGCGATCTGCGGAAGAACCATTCCCAATCCGGGTTTCTTCTACACCCCCACCGTGCTCCACGGTATCTCGGAAGACGCGCCGATCCTACATGAAGAGGCGTTCGGACCCATACTTCCGGTGGTCCCCTTTCACAGTACCGAGCAGGCGATCGCCCTGGCCAACGCCACCGAATATGGGCTTGCCGCCTATGTTTGGACGAAAGATCTCAACACCGCCATCAAGGTTTCCGAAGCGCTCGAATTCGGAATGGTCGGGATTAACGACTGGTATCCGGTCACACCGGAAGCGCCGTTTGGCGGCGTAAAACAGTCCGGCATGGGCCGAGAGTCCGGTTTGGAAGGGGTGCACGAATACGTCGATGTAAAGACCCGCTATTTTGGCGGCCTCGGATAAACCACGTTCGACGATATCTTTGGGAGGACCCTTGAACATCCTAGTGATCAACAGCGGAAGTTCCAGTTTAAAGGTTGACGGAATCGATTCCGCCACCGGAAAACGCTGGTTTGTCGGCCGCGCCGAGCGGCTGAATACGCCCGGTGCAACGGTAAAGGTCGATGACTCTCCCCTAGAAACGGTCGTCGACGCCGATCATGGCGAAGCACTGCGAAAGTTCTGGTCCGTGCTGTCTCATCAGAAGATCGATGCGGTCGGCCACCGCATCGCCCACGGAGGAAGCCGCTTCCCTCGCCCGGTTCGCATCGACGACACCGTCGTTCACACCATCGCCGATCTCGCCCCGTTGGCACCTCTGCACACGCCGTTTCACCTCAAGGGAATCAGCATTGCACGCGAACTTCTCCCCGATATTCCACACGTAGCGGTGTTCGATACCTCCTTTCACACCACGCTGCCGCGGCGCGCCTACACCTACGCATTGCCCGCGGACCTCGCCGAACAACATGGGATCCGCCGGTACGGTTTCCACGGTACCAGCCACGGTTGGGTCGCCGCGCGCGCTGCCGAATTCATGCGCACCGACATCCGCGATCTCCGGCTGATCACCTGTCATCTCGGCAGCGGAGCCAGCGTGTGCGCGATCGAAAACGGCCGCTCTGTCGACACCAGCATGGGGATGACCCCTTTGGAAGGCCTGGTCATGGGCACCCGGCCCGGAGATCTCGACGCAGGTGTGCTGCTGCACCTCCAACGAAACGCCGGCTTGGACGTGGATGGGATCGAAGCGCTGCTCAACAAGTCCAGCGGACTTGCCGGATTGTCGGGGACCGGAGCGGACATGCGCGACATCGAAGGCAAGGCCGCCGCCGGCGATGAACGCGCACGACTCGCGATCCACGCTTTCACCCACCGTCTTCGTAAGTATGTGGGCGCCTACGCCGCGGTCATGGGCGGCGTCGAAGCGATCGTTTTCACTGCCGGAATCGGCGAAAACAGCGCGTTGATCCGGCATCGTGCCGCGCAGCGCTTGGAATTCTTGGGCGCCCGTCTCGACGAAGACCGAAATCGAGATGCCAAGGTTGACGCCGATCATCCTGTCGTCGAGATTTCCGAACCTGGCTCCCGCGTGCGGTTGTTGGTGGTCTACAGCGACGAACAGCGGGCGATCGCCCAAGAAACCTCGATGATCGTCGGAAAGTCCGATGTGGTTGAGGGGGCGCTACAGATCCCGATCGCCATCTCCGCGCGGCACATCCATCTCAACCGAGCGGCGGTGGACGTCCTCTTTGGCGCGGGGCACCAACTCACTCCGGTGTTCGATCTCTCTCAACCAGGACAATTCGCCTGCGCTGAAAAACTCACCGTCGTCGGTCCCAAAAACTCGATCGAAGGCGTTCGCGTGCTCGGTCCGGAGCGACCCGCCTGCCAGGTGGAAGTATCCCGCACCGATGAGTTTTTTCTCGGCGTAGATGCCCCGGTGCGCGATTCCGGCGACGTCAAGAACTCTCCGGGAATTACCCTGGTTGGACCTGCGGGTTCGTTGACGATCACCGAAGGTTTGATCTGCGCGCGCCGGCACATCCACATGCACCCCGACGATGCGCGACGGTTCGGCGTAAAAGACCGTGATGTCGTCGAAATCGCAATCGAATCCCCCGATCGCCACCTCATTTTTGGCGATGTCTTGATCCGCGTCAATGAGAAGTTCCGACTGGAAATGCACGTGGATACCGACGAAGCAAACGCCGCTGAACTGGCGAAGGGCGCAAAAGGGGTGCTGGACTCGACGGGGGTGGCGGCGAAACTGCTGCGAAGGAAGACGTCTTTCGATGAGTTGGCGTAACTCAAGAATTTCGGCGGCTTCGTTGTCCCCGCGCGGCGATTACTAGGGATCTGACCATGCGAATTGAACGCCCGTGCATCTGTTGTGGCACCAACGAACGCAGCAACGCACGCGATCCGACGTGGGCTGCATGGACCGGAGAGCTCAACGTGGCTTGGCTCCTCGACTCCTCGTGGCGGGAGTTGCCGCCCGAGATCGACGAAGAGGTGGAAATCCAGCTGCGTGGTCCATTTTCGATTTCTGGCACTTTTCACGCCCGATTCACGCCGTGGCCCGGGGGTTTCGAAGGACTCAGCGAAAACCCGGAAGCCGTTCACGGCGTTCGGCTGGTCGCGCTTGAACCCTTGAAAGATCTCGGCGACGGACCCTCCATGTGGGGCATACCCGCCGCCCGCATCCGCGCCAGGGTTGTGGAGGTCCGTACTATCGAATCCCTCCCGCATTCAAATGGCCCTCCCGATCCGCCGCCGTGGGGCTACACCAGCCGGTGGGTGACGGCACAGACCACCTCTTGGGGCGCCATCGTGTCGTTTTCGATGCAGGGGGATGTCTCCGGGGAATGGTGGTTACGCCGAACTCCCACCGGTTGGCGGCTATTTATGGAGGAAGATGACGCGGGTCTACACTACGGTTGGGCCTATGCAGGCGACCGCCCCCTCACCGACGAAGAAACGGCGTGGCTGCTGGATCTAACGCGGTCTCACTGACCAATGAAACCAGCGCAAGCAACCAGGTCCCTCGACGTGTCACGGCTTCTCGGCGCTCACAATCACATACGCCATCCCATCGCTCTTCCCCTTCTTCGCGCTTCTCCCTCGCATTCCCCACAACCCTCGCAACAACGGGTTCACCCGTCGCCGGATCTCAGGTTCTTCCACCCTTTTGGCTGCATATTGCCGAAACGGGAAGAACACTTGCTCAGAGATGTCTTCAATCGCGACGTTTCGGAACCCCAGCTGCTCCAGGCTCGCCCGGTACTGCACCGGAGTGATCAAATTGGGAAAGGGGGTGTACCAAAACCGAAGGCCCCACTTCGTTAACGCTCGCTTTAAAACCGACCATTCCGCGGGATCGGTCAACGGAATGACATCCGCAAGCGCGATCTGACCGCCGGGTTTCAATACCCGAAACGCCTCAGCTAGAAACTGTTGGCGGGTATCAAAGTGAAACGCCGCTTCAACCGAAACGATCCGGTCCACGGACGCCTCTGGCAAGTCCATGACGCACGCATTCATCACGGTAAACTGAACGCGATCCTGGATTTCCTTCGGCTGCTGGCTGAGACGCTCCCGTGCCGTCGCCAACTGCTCACCATGAACATTGATCGCTTGCCAACGGCATTGCGTCCAGGTTTTTGCCCACAAGAAATCCTGGTCCCCAAACCCACAGCCCACGTCCAACACCTGAAACGGGCCCTCCAGATTCAATTTTCCAGCGGTCCGGAGCGCCAAGGCGGCGCATGCGCTGTCGTAGTCCTGCGCCTGCTCCCAATACCCTAAGTTCAGAAACAGACTTTGTTCGCCAAGATTATTGTGCGGCATCAGAATGTCGTACACATTCCGCTTGGAGCCCATCGGCGACAGAAACAACCAAAGAAAGTCCCAGGTTTCTCGCCAACGGGAGGTGCGCGCCACAGCAGTCGTCATCGGCATCCTTGGAAAAACCGATGGTACCGCAGAAATGCGGTGCTAAGCAAACCCGGCTCTGACGCTCAATAGCAGGCCGAAAACAGGGTTCGCCAGTATACACCAATCACATCGCTCGTACGCACCGCGCCCATCACCCGCGAATCCATGGAATTCGTACGAAAATCCCCAAGAACGTAGATTTCCCCCTCTTTTACCGTATAGGGTGCGCCGTCCATGGTGCCCCCCGTCCCCACGAGAATATCGTAAGAAACACCACTGGGAAGCGTTTCCGTCTTCCGTTGTGCGAACTCCATCGTGTCCTGAGACGTACACACCTCCTCTTGTCCACGATCCGCGTAGGTGGCGGCAATCCCGTCGATCCACACCGTCTGCCCCTTGATCTCCACCGTCTGGCCGGCCACGGCGACCACCCGTTTGGCGTACACCTGACCTTCGGTGCGGTGCATCACGATCTGCCCAGGTTTCAGCTCGCCCGCGTTCCGCCAGGTTAAAAAGTGAGTTCCAAAAGGGATTGCTGGCGCCATCGACTCGCTTGGAACGTGGTAGAAGTCGAAGACGGTGAACCGCATCACCACCAAAACGGCGAACATCAACGCCATCAGACCACCCAATGCGGTGCTTGCATACAGAACTTTTACGATCGCATCGCCCTTCTTCGCCATTCGTCAACCTCTTTACTTTCTGGATCGGTACAAGATGTGAGCGCGGAGCGGGTGGCCCTCCGGCACGCGGGGATGCAAAAAATCGTCGTCCGCGCTTCGGACCAAACCAATCTTCTCCATCACGTGCCACGAGCGCTCGTTGGCGGCCACTGTCATTGACACCACCTCCGGAAGACCCAACACCCCCAAGCCCGCATCCAAAGCAGCTTTCGCAGCCTCGGTGGCGTATCCCTTTCCCCAGTGGGCGTGCGCCAACCGCCACCCCACTTCGACATTGGGCGTAAAATGTGCTTCAAACGGAATGTTGGTCAGGCCAACAAAACCGATGAACGGCGCACCACCCTTTTCTTCCACCGCCCAAAGCCCATAGCCATGCGCTTGAAAATGCGCCTCGATCCTATCGACCATCGCGTTGCTCTGCTCAGCGGTGAGCGGCGCCAACAGATATTCCACCACCCGTGGATCGGCGTTCATCGCAGCGAAGGGAGCTCGATCCGCGGGAGTCCAATGTCGAAGCCGAAGCCGCTCAGTTTCCAGTTCCATCATCGCGCTCCAGCTGAAGTTCGGAGATCACCCCTCGATGATCGCTGCCTGGGATCACGAAGGTCCCCGCCGACACCGAAGTATCGGGAGGGGCGCCATCCCGCGACCCGTTCCCTACGTTCGTTCGCCGACCTTATTGCAGAGATCGATCTCCCAACCCCATGTAGTAAACCGATTGACCATTTGATGGAACATGCACGCACCTACATGCAGTGCTAAGATGACCGGCCTTCGAGGAGTGCACCATGACCGCCAAAGCCTATCGCCTGGAAACCGAGCCCGGCGGCCAACTGCCTGACATGGGCCGACTCCTGCAGGCCACCATCGGCGATCTGTCGGACAATTTAGCCGGATACATCCTGGTCGGATTGGGGCAAATGTTGGTCGTGCTCGTCGCCAGCGTCGTCCTGGTCCCAGCGCTCTACATTGGGATGGCTCTAATTTTCTGCTTTGGATCGATGCTTTCAGGTCTCTTGTCCGGGATCGTGATGGCGATCACCAACAGCGACGGCCTCGCCGCGGTCTTTTCGCTGTTCGGCACCCTGCTCACGTTCGCCTGCACTTTCGGCGCCATGTTCCTATTGATCGGAGGATTGATCGCCCTGATCGCACCCGTCACCGGCAGTCTGAACCGTGCGGTCGCCGCCCACCAACGCGGCGAAGGAAAACTCGACTTCAACGGCGCATTCAGTACGGCGAAAGAGGAGTTGATCCCAGGAATCACCGTCACCGCCATCACCACCGGCATCATCCTCCTCGGAGTCATGATGTGCTACATCCCAGGCATTTTCGCGATGGGATTGTTGTCCTTCGCACCTTGCCTTGTCTACCTCCACCGCCGCAGCGCCACACAAGCGGTATCGATGGCGGTGACCCATGCCATGGCCAATCCACAGTTCTATCTTGTGTTCTGCCTGGCCATGTTCGGAATCACGCTCATCGCGTCATACATTCCGCTGCTGGGACCCGCATTCATCGTGGCTTTTCACGTTCGTGCGTTCCGGATGGTGTTTGGCGACCATCCTTCAGAGGGGTAACTACTCGGCGCTCACCAGCTTCCACCGACCTTTCGGTGCCCCCTCCGGACCATCATTCAGGGACGCGACAAACTTCTCAGGGTCCTTCTCATCGCCGATGTCCAACACCGCGAGCCCTCCGGGAATCGGCCCCATGACCACAGGGGTCGAAAGCAGCTGTTCCCCCTTGGCAATTACTAGCACATCCTTCACATGATCGCGCGTCCACGACTCAAATCGGACAGCGGCCTCCGGCGTCATGTGCGTCAATACGTTCGGACGGCCGGTGGTTTTGTCCGCCTGAAGGGTGATACTCAAAAACTCCTCTGAACCGACCAGGGGCTCGGCATCGACCAGAAAGAGTTTACATTCGGGTTCGCACTCCAGAAAACCGCGCCAATGCGAAGGCCAGGAACGCTGCCAATCCTCCAATACCTTACGTTCGCCCGAGAAAAATCCAGCCCCTTTCACGACGGCGGGCGGGACGGGCGCAAACGCGGTCACGACAGACTCGGAAACCCCTGCGTAGATCGCCAATCCCGACGTCAGCCACTGTTCCGGCAGCTCAGCCGGTGCGCCAACGCCAGTCACGGTAAACACCCGCCCCGTCGGGTCGACTTCAACGGTGTCCGCTCCATACGCCCGCAAACGCGCCGTCAGCACGTCCAAATCCGCCGCAGGGCCCACGCCCGAGATGGTCAACGTGACCTTTTGGCCGCCGTCCCAAATACCCGGATCTCCACCAAATCCAGCGCAGATGCTGCCCAAACCCGCCACCAAAAAAACCACGCTGCGCATCGCCGCCCCCGCCCGCATCATACCAAAAGGGGTGCGAGGGATCGACGGGTTATGCCCGGAACCATGGCGTTGCACCCGTGGTGGCCATCCACCCTCCCTCATCCCCATCTGCCGTTCGAACTCCTAGCGTATACCGCTGGTTTCCAGCTGTTTCTATGGCAGCGCCGACGCCGACGCGATTCCGTAGACTCCGCCGAGAACCGAGGTTGGCTCACCGTCGCCGCCTTATGCGGTGCGGCCATAGGCGCAAAAGTCCTCTTCTGGCTCGAAGATCCCACCTGGACGGCCGCACACCTGACCGACCTGCCGGCGTTGATGACAGGTAAAACAGTGGTCGGCGGCTTTCTAGGGGGATGGTCGGCCGTCGAACTCGCAAAGTCTCGGTTGCACATCGCCCACTCCACCGGCGATGTGCTCGTTCTGCCGATGGTGTTGGGCCTGATCCTCGGCCGACTCGGCTGTTTTTTTTCGGGCGTCGACGACGCCACCCACGGAACCCCGGTGCCGTGGGGCATGGACCTGGGTGACGGGATTCCCAGACATCCTACAGCTCTTTACGAAATCGTATTTCTGCTCGGGCTCACCCCTTTCCTAAACGCCACTCAGCGGGACGGCCGCAAATTCCTCATGTTCATGGCAGCTTATCTCGCCTTTCGCCTGGTGGCAGAGTCGATCAAAATCCAACCCTTTCCCTACTTCGGGTTATCCGGGATCCAAGCAGCGTGTATTCTCGGTCTGGGGGCGGTGATCTGGCGATGGAACAAGTGAATCTCGACACCCCCCGCCGTTCCCGACCGTACATCTTCTACGATGTCGTTCGCAGCGTATGTTCCACCTGCCTGATCCGGTGCGAAGGCAAGTTGATCATCCAAGACGGTAAGGTCTACCTCGATAAATGGTGCCGGCCCTGCGGACGTGAGCGAGTCCTCGTGGCCGAGGACGCCGATTATTGGGGTTGGGCGCGCGAAAGGTTCATGAAGCCAGCGGAGATGCCTCTCCGATTCCAAACCCCAATGAAATGGGGATGCCCCTACGATTGCGGTCTTTGCCCCGATCATCAACAACACGCCTGCCTGGTGTTGATCGAAGTCGGCGATCACTGCAATCTGCATTGTCCGATCTGTTTCGCAGAAAGCGGCCCGCATCGCCCTACTTGGCGATCTATGGAGGAGATCGAACGGATGCTCGACGCGGTGGTTTCCGCGGAAGGGCGCCCGGACGTGGTCCAGCTGTCGGGCGGCGAACCCACCCTTCACCCCCAGTTTTGGGAGATCCTCGACGCTGCAAAACAGCGGCCGATCCGCCATTTGATGATCAACACCAATGGCGTTCGCATCGCCAAGGAGCCTGAATTCGCACGGCGACTGGCGGATTACCGCAAGGGAACCGAGGTTTATCTGCAGTTTGACTCCCTTCGCGACGAAGCGCTGCTGCGTCTTCGCGGCGCTCGGCTACGCTCCGTCCGCGAACAAGCCCTCGAAAACCTCGAAGCCAACAACATTTCCACCACGCTGGTGGTGACCGTCATGCAAGGAGTCAATGATCACGAGCTGGGCGAAATCATCGAATACGCTCTAAAATGGCGATGCATTCGCGGAATCACCCTGCAACCCGTTCAACAGGCGGGTCGCCATGAGGGTTACACGGCCTCCGAAAATCGACTGACCCTTACCGGAGTTCGCAAGCGTGTTCTGGAGCAGTCCTCCCGTTTTTCGTCGGACGACATCCTTCCGGTTCCCTGCCATCCAGACGCGTTGGCCATGGCCTATGGCCTCAAATTGAATGGAAAATTCTTCCCTTTGACCGGATTGATGGATCCGCAGGTGCTGCTCAACGGCCCCGACAACACCATTGTCCTGGAAAAAATTCCCGCGGTGCGCGAGGAGATCGCCAAGCTGTTTTCGACCGGGATCGGGCCCGAATTGCAGGCCAAACAACTCAACGAACTCCTGTGCTGCCTGCCGCAGATCGAAGCGAACGGACTCGGCTACGAAAATGTATTCCGCCTGTTGATCGTCCGTTTTGCCGATGCCAGCGACTTCGACCTCCGATCCGTCAAGCGGTGCTGCATTCACTTTGCACAGCCGGATGGTACGATCATTCCCTTCGATACCTACAACCTCTTTTACCGGGATGGTCGGCGCGAAAAGCTCGAACAACTCCGGCGCCAGGTGGAACAACACCATGACCTCTGATCCCGAGTCCATGGAGGACGAACCCCGTTTCTGGTCCAAGTTCGCTGCGGGCACGGGTTTGGCGATCGGCGTCAACCTGCTCGTAGGGCTGGTGTTGGTCGGTGGAACCGGTCTTGCCGGCTATGTTTTGACCGCCACCCAGCAAGGACCTTACCCCTCAAACACCTCCTGGATGCTGGTGTTTGTCCCCATCACTTGGTTGTCGACCCTTGGCTTTACGCAGGTGGTCTACCTCGCCCCGATCGCCGGCTTCTTCTGGAAGCGCGACCAACGCCCGTTAATGCAAGGCGTGATCGCCGGAGCCGCAATCACCTTCATCCTGACCGGCGCCCTGAACAGTGCCGTGGTGGGCTCTACCGCGGGTCTGTGCTCCGCAACAGCGCTTTCTGGGTACTAATAGTAAATCGACTTTACTACTTCGGGGAAAAAGCATGTCCCAACTCCTCCTCGGATCCTGGATCGCCCTCCTGGTTGGATGTACCAAGCCCGACCCTGAGTCAAACCCAGGAAAAACCTTCCCTGAAGCATTCAAATGGGGCTCGGCCACATCCGGATTTCAGGTCGAGCCGGGTTGTCCCACCTGGTCCGACGAAGTGTGCGTTGACACCCAATCCGATTGGTATGCCTGGGTCACTTCACCGGAAATCATCGATTCAATGCCGGTCACTGGAGAGGACGTACGCCATAGTCCGGGCATGTGGGAGACCTTCGAGGACGATGTCCAGCTCATGCAGCAGGATGGGCACACGCTGTACCGCCTAAGCATCGAGTGGTCGCGGATCTTTCCAGATGACGCTTCGGCGGCGACCAGCGTGGACGAACTCGAACCTTACGCCAACTCCGCCGCGATCCTCCGCTATCATGAGTTTTTTGCTGCATTGGATGCGGCAGGGATCGAGCCCCTGGTTACGATCAACCACAATACGCTTCCTCTCTGGGTTCACGACGGCGTCGGTTGCCACTTCGACTACGAAAATTGCACCGCGCGCGGGTGGGCGGACCCCGCTACCGCCTACCGCATTGCACTCTATGCAGGCTTTGTCGGCCGGGAATTTGGTGCGGAAGTGGACCAATGGGCCACCCTCAACGAACCCTTCGCCAACCTGCTCTCCGGCTACGTGCAACCCGGCGAAGATCGCGCTGGCCCGCCGGGACTTACGCTGGCCGCCGAGCCCGGCGTCGCGGTGATCCGAAACCAGATCGAAGCGCACGCCGCCATGTACGATCAGCTGAAAACCGAAGATCTCTCCGACGTTGACGAAGACGGCGCCGCCGCAAATGTGGGCATCGTTCTCAACATGGTGGCGATCGACCCAAAGAATCCCGATCGGCCGGAGGACGACGACGCGGTCGCCCACGCGGATCACCTCTACCATCGCCTATTTTTGGACGGACTGACAGATGGTGCGTGGGATGAGGACATCGACGGGGACTTTGACACCACCCGCGACGACCTCGCTGATCGCTTGGATTGGATCGGCATCAACTACTACAACCGAATGTTGGTGAGCTCGATCGCGCCTTTTCAACCCTTCGGCGACCTTGCTCCCGCGTTTGACTTTCTGCCCGAATTCACCTGGGAGAGCTACGAAGAGGGAATCGGCCGCGTCGTGGAGCGCGCCTCCGTTTATGGTCTTCCGATCTTCATTACCGAGAACGGCACGCCCAACACCGAGGATGCAGAACCGATCCTGGAGGGGCACCTGGAATCGCTGTGGCAGGCGATCGACGCGGGGGCGGACGTTCGCGGCTACGCCTATTGGTCGTTTGTCGACAACTACGAGTGGAGCCACGGCCTGGACATGCGGTTTGGACTGTATGAACTCGACATCGCCACCAAAGCGCGGACTCCCCGGCCCGTGGCCGAACGGTACCGGGAAATCATTGCGGCCCATGGGCTGGGCCCGGAATAGTCAATGGAGTTGACTATTCCTCATTGCAGCTTGAACTGAACCCGATCGCCCTGCATCCACACATTGGAGAGGGTCACCCGAGGTTCTCCGCTGGAGTCTGGAAACACATACGTTCCCGTCGTCGAAGCATCAAACAGGGAGGGCGCCATCGGCGTGACGGCCATCGCCGGGTTGGCGTAGGTGTCGCGGTCGAGCAGCTGCACCCGGTCATAGGCACCCCAATCGTCGATTTTCACCCGCCACACTGCCAGACCCGATTCGGGAAAGCCGCGCTCGTAGACGCTCGTCGACTTCTGGCGGTTCTCGAACACCCAATACTCCTGGGGAGACTTTGGGTGCACCCAAACGAGGATTTCATCGTTCGTTTCCGACGGCCGCAACGACACGACCTGAGTCGTACCGTCGGCGACATGCACCACCGGTATCGAAAATCCCGCTTTGATCTTCTCCACGGCCGTGAAGTGCATCAGGCGTTGGCCGTACACACAGCAGTTCATCGGTTCGTACGGGCCGGTCGGGTTCGGATTGAGCCCGTACACATCCGGCAACTGCAACACTGCATGGCCGAATTCATGCGTGATGGCAGGAAGGTTCGACACAATCGGATCTACACCACCGTTGGCGACCCCATTTCGTTTGGCGGGGAAATACACCGTCGACACCTGAACCGTATAGGGCTTCCCATTGGACTTTACGGTGATCGACGCCGGATCGCGTTTGGCGCCCCCTTGGCCCCCGGTGAAGTCCATCAACACTACGATCGCTTCATTCCTTTCGATGAGTCCGTCACTATCCACATCGAAAGTGCTCCACGGAGCGGCACTCTGCGACGCCAGCACGCGGAATTGTTCGTTGACCCCGAGCGCCCCCCAAGCTTGCCAATTCATGTCCACAAACATCGGCGCGTCGACATAACCCTCTTCCAACTGGAATTTCCCGTACGAAACCTCATCGAAGAAACCATTGAGGCTTCGGGTTCCAGCGAACACCTCCTGCCGAATCACCTCAGACGTGACGAGGGGATTCACTGGAAAGTCCGTTGTGCCGTATGGAATCACCACCACCCTTGGGTTGGTCAGACCGTCGTCATACCCGGTGAGCGGACCCGACCCGGTAACCTCCGCCCACACCTCGGCAGGAGCATTGTCCAATGCCCAGAAATCGAGCAGGGGAGCGTCCACGTCGCCGCCCTCTTCACTCTCGCCCCAAAGCGGGGTCGCGGCATCATCCGCCTCTGAAGCCCGTATCGCACACGTGGGCAGCTCGTCGTCAAGCGCCGCTGCCGCCGGTCCCTCCTGCGGAGCATTGGAAACGCACCCTGCACCGATGATTGCCGCGAAAACGAACCTCATGATCGCTCCTGGGAAGGTGGCAGACAATGCGTTCGTTCGCGAAACGCGTCCACCACATTTACAACTTCACAGGCGCGGCAATCCTCGTATCGTAAAGTAGTTGACTACTTCGTCGAACGCCGGCGCCGGAACGACATCAGCAGCGCCAACGCACCACCGAAGAGTCCCATAGGAACCGGCGTTCCCGCCACGCTGCAGTCGCAACCGCCCCCGGAGAGGGCTCCATCGCCAGGATCCTCGGTGTCCACATCGGTGTCCGGTGGAACGTCCGTGTCCGGCGGAACATCGGTATCCGGCGGAACGTCGGTATCTGGCGGAACATCCGTGTCGTCGTCGATGCAGCCATCGCCGTCTTCGTCTTGGCCAGTGGCGTCCTC
>SYKL01000378.1 GCA_005797785.1 Pseudomonadota bacterium
GCTTCCCGACGGCACCATCGCTCATCAGTTCAACGGGCTGCTTTCGGAAGCTGAGCTCGCCGAAATGTTGCTGCCCAAGAAGTAAAGCACTTTACTAAAAATCCGAGACGCCGCGGCGGTCTCAGGTTACCAAGGCTGGGAAAGCGGCGCCCGGATGGTGGAACGGTATACACGGAGGACTTAAAATCCTCTGCCTCACGGCTTGCGGGTTCGAATCCCGCTCCGGGCACTCGCTTCGATCGTTTTTCAAGGAGCCCCGCATTCGATGTCATGCACCTGGATGCATGTTTCGTAAAGCGGTTGACCACCCTGTTCAACGTCCAGCAAGGTATTGTACACTTCCGATGTGAACACCTCACCCAATCCGTTCCTGTCGCTCTCCCACCGCGCGCTGGCGGTGTTGGTGCTGTACCCCGCTTGGGTCACCGGCTACATGACGATCGCTCACCTGACGGTCCATCGAACGGTCGGTTCCGTGCGCAGTTTGGTGGACAGCCACCTCCCGTTCTGGTCCATCGCCATCGTTCCCTACCAACTGGCGTACCTTCAGCTGGTGGTGTGTGCGGCGTTGCTGCCAAAGCGAGAGGATTTTTCCCGATTGTTGTACGCCTTTTTGTGGACGTCCGTTCTGACGTTTGCGATCTACCTGATCGCGCCCACCGAGGCGCCCGCTGTCTACACTCCGCTTCCAGAGCACATTTTCGGACGATTGGTGGGACTTCAATACGCGATGGACTCGCGGGTGAATTGTTTTCCGTCCTTTCATTGCAGCCTCACCACCTTGGGAACCCTAGGAACCTGGCACCTTTCTCCTCGTTGGAGAAATGGAAACATCGCGTTTACGCTGGTCGTAGTAGCATCGACCGTGCTTCTAAAACAGCATTGGTTGCTCTGCATTCCCGCGGGCATCGGAATGTCATGTTTCGCTTGGTGGCTTGCCGGTCTGCACCGACGTCCGATCTAGACAAAAAGCGGCAAGTCGCGCGTTCACGCTTCCGTAGGTCTGTTCCTGGTTTCGAGCGATCCACGCAAACGTTGGGCGAACCAACGCTCCTTGAAAGTCCTCGAAGTGTTCGACGAAGGTGCCCTCGCCCGAACGGTTGAGCCGAAACCCATGCACCGCATGAAACAATCCTTTTACGCCGCCTTTCCAAACCAACGCCTGCCCAGCGCGCACCTCCGTCAACACCGCTTGAACCGGCAGTCGCCGTCCCCCCACCTGCAACACCAGCTTTAGCCGTCTTCCCGCCTCCAACCCCTCAGGGGCGCGCGCTGTTAAGGTATTCCAACGCCCCCAATCTTCGATTTGAATGAGCGCCGCCCACACCTGCTCGGGCGCGCACGGAATGAATTGGCGATGGTAAAAGGAGCGTTTCATAGTGCACCTCGGCGTTCCAATTCGGCGACGCGAACCACCACCGTATTCCAGGCGGCGTCGGCAAAAGCTTGCCCATCGGCGAAATCTGCAGGATAAAACACCGTTCCGAGGTCCAACCACACAGGTTGGTTTGGACGGGCCGCTAGGCGATCGACCGGGAGAGCGCGCTCCGTCCCCGAAACAGCACACGCCACCACCGGAATCCCCGCTTCAAAACAGTCCTTCATCAGCGTATAGGACACCTTTTCACTAAGCTGTCCATTCCGGGTTCGAGTGCCCTCTGGAAAAACGAAAATGCGGGCGCCCAAACCCAGCAACCACATCGTTTCTTCGCGAGCGCGTTTGCGTTGGGTGGGAGAACCGCGGTTGAAAAATACCGAACCGCTAAGCCAGCCATAAAACCCGATAAACGGTATCCAAAATACCTGTGACTTCGAGAGGCCTGACGCCCGCGTGTGCGCCATAAGCAGCATCGGATCCAGCCAAGAACGGTGGTTGCAAATGATCAATGCGCCCTTGTCGTTGGGTAGCGGAAAGGTTCCCTGCACCGTCGGTTGAACCCTGAGAAACCACAGCACCCCTCGCGCAAACCGCTCCAACGCAACGACGGTGTATTTCTCTCGTCGTCCCCTTGGAACCACCACAAACGGGAGCATGAACACGGTACCGATCGCGAACGCGGAACCGATCGCAAACAGCAATGCCGACAAACCGTAAAGGTAGTGCCACCCTTTCATCCTTCGAATCCTATCGCATGAGCGCTGGATTGAAAGCCCAACGTCGGATAGACGCGTCGCGGAGGCAACCATGGCCGACGATTCCACTCTCAACGACAGCATCGGGCAGGTGATGCGGCGGCTTTTGTCCCGTGGCCGAGAGCAACTCGGAAAAGCCGCCGATCGTGGCCGCACTCGGCTGGAGCTTCGTCAGCTGCGGAGCGACCGCGACCATTTCTGGATTCGGCTCGGAAAGACGGCCTACCGGCTCGTGGAATCCGGTGAAATCGATCATCCCGCACTCCAGAAGGCGATCGCGCGCATCGATGAACTGGAAGCGCGCATCCAGTCGTTGGAAGCCGAACAGAAGGCATTGCCCGCCGAAACCGACTGAGACGCTTGCCGCAACGGACTTCGCGGATTATGAACCCCGGACTTGGGGGGCTGTAGCTCATCTGGGAGAGCGCAAGAATGGCATTCTTGAGGTAGTGGGTTCGATCCCCATCAGCTCCACCAATCCCCTTTGAAAGCCCTCAAGGATTCCTTGAGGGCTTTTTCTTTTCGAAGAGGCCCTGTGAAGTTCCTTCGCACTCCTCCTGCGCGAGCCCGACCGTTCGTCAACCTCTTTACCATCGCCGCGTGGTACGCTCTGACGCAAAGCGAGGTTCACGATGAAGATGCGTCATGTGATGGTGGTGAGCAGCCTTGGAAGTCTCGCCTGCGGCGGCGCGCTGTGCCCCTCGGAAATTCAACAGGGCGAAAGCTGCATGCTGGATGAGCTGACCTGCCCGGTCGAGGGAAATGAAGATGGTTGCGGGCTAAACGGCTACCGCTGCGAAGACGGCGAATGGCGGGAACTCATGACCTACTGCAACCCGCCACCCCCTCCGTAGAGGGTCTTCGTTACAGCGGATTCGACCGCCGCTACTTCGGAACCGCCCTCCCCCAGACCGTCCACTTCGAGCCGTCCCAACGATGAACCCACTCGGACACGGGGTTTTCGAGAGAGTCGTACATCTGTTGGACGCCCACGGACATCACCCGGTCGGTCTCTGTATTCCCTGGTTTCCATGCGACAAAAACGCCGTCCGCAGGAACCGCCGCCAGAAAGTTAGGCCCCAGGGTCTTTTCCAGCTCCTGCGGATGAAACAACGCCCAGCTTGTTCCCGCCTTTTCCACCGTCCAGTAGGCGATTCCGTCGTTGAGCATCGGCACGACCGCGGCAGGAACAGGCGCAGGAATGTTCCATTCGGTGGGATCCGCCACCGTTACCCACCGCCGACCTGAGGATTCGCGCACCCGAACGCACGACAACACCTCAGTCCATGGTGTCGGCAAACACCGCAGATCAACAGGATTTGTGCCCTGTTCCTTCATCCAGTCCTTGAACTGTTCGGGGGCATCCGCAGGAGCCAGCACCGGCTCCAACTCAGCCGCCCCAGCGCTCGCCACAAACGGGATCATTCGGAAATGGGGGACGCCCGAACCAGTCCCTTTATTCCGTCCCCCTCACTCAACGGACGATCCCTGAGCAAACCGGACAATCTTCCCATGGTCTCGCGCTGCCGCCGCGCCAACACCAACGCCATCTGATGCACCAACTTGTAGGCGGCCAAATCCTGCTGCTTCAACAGATTCGCAAACGCCATTCGCGGAAAAACAAGAACGGTACTCTGCTTTGAGGCCCGGACCGAAGCGGATCGGGGAGCGTGATCGAGGATGGCAATTTCACCAAAACAGCTCCGAGGCGGCAATTCCGCGATGCGCCGCTCGCCCCGTGCCCCGCCCTTGACCACTTCCACCTCACCTTCAAAAAGCACATACCACGCTTCGCCAGGTTCTCCCTCCCGAAACACCCACTGACCGGGCTTCACCTTCTGAAGCTGCAGGATCTGCACGATCCGGGACAACTCATTGGAGTCCAGATCTTCGAACATCGGAGTTTCCAGGAGGAAGCCGATGATCGCCTCGAGCGTGATCGCTTGGTTCATCTGCTCACCCGGGGATCGAGGACTACATGGATCGTACACCCAATCGTCTGCAAACGGATCCCCCGCTCTGTAAAGCCTGTCATGGGCGCTTCGAACCATGATAGGTAGGCTGCCCTGGAGGGCGGTTGTTCTACGAAACCAAACTGGACGAGAATACTTGGGTACTGTTGGACTCGGAGAGCTCCGGCGCTTTCGCAAAAAACGAAATGGAAACGGCGATGTCGCCCGCCGCGGCCCTTCAAAACTCATTGGATCTCGCGATTCACATGGGCAGGGCCTTGTCGAGCAAGCTGGCGGTGGACATTGATCCGCGTATGGCGCTCGATTTCCAATTCGCCATCAAGTGCGACGGCCAGGGAAACGTGATGATTTCCTCGAAGCCGGACGGCGGTCAATTCAACGTAACCTTGCGTTGGACGCCGTACGTTTATTCCCCGTGAGCGAACATTGCGTGAGCTGAAGCCGGGGGATCGCATCGGCCACTATGAGGTGGTCGCCGAAATCCCAGGAAACCCGGATGTCGCACGGTTTCGAGCCGTTGACATCCGCGGTGGTGAACCCGTGGAGGTGCTGGCATTGCGCCCTCCGCTCGGTCGAGACGCCAGCGCACAAGCGGATTTTGCGGATGTTCATCGCAGGCTGCTGAGGACCCAGGATCCCGGCGTCAATCCGACGACCGCTCTTCTTGAGGAGAAAGGCTCGTTCTATGCCATTCGCGGTCCGTTAGAGGACCTGCATCTGGACCAGATCGTCGGCCCACTGCCCCCGGGCACCGTGGCCGCCATCGGTGCACTCCTGTTGCCCGCGATTCTGGCGGCCGGACCCGCCACCCGCTCCGCACTTACCGGCAAGGACATCGGTCTTTCAAACGATGGGTTTCCTCGTTTGGCCCCTCTCGGTCGGCCGTCCAGTCGGATCGACCGAAACGCCACCAGATATGCAGCCCCCGAGGCCTTTCAAGGTGCCCCCGCGGATGGCCCCGCTGGCCTCTATGGGCTCGGCGCGCTCCTGTACCGACTCGCCACCGGTCGTGAGCCGATCGGAGGTTCCCAGGCGCCACCGGCGTCGGCGGTTCAGCGGGGCATCCCAGCAACCCTGGATCAGGCGCTCGCCCGCCTGCTGTCCGCCGATCCAGCGCAGCGGCCCGGCGCCCTTCCACTATTACAACAAGCTGCGGGAGAACTCCACGATCTTCGCCAGCTGCCCGTTTCGCCGGTCCATACCCCCATCGCATACACCCGCACCGCCGCCCCGCTCGATCGGGCAAATTCCATGAGTGGAACGCCCATCTTTATCCCAGCCGTCCAACTGGCACAGTTGGACCCTCCCTCCCGTAGCGCCGCTGCCGGATTTTCGAATCTTCCGGAGTCGGAGCTCGAAAAACTGGTGGAGGCCGGCCTGCCGTTGGTGATGGCCGTGTCCGAGCGGAAGCCCAAGGAAGAGCTTGAGAAACTGCAGCAGTCCCTGGGAATCCCGCTGGAGAGCGCCGGTGGACTTGGTTGCCTTCCGGCCGTTCTGATCGCTGCGGCGGTCGGCCTCGTGCCTGTGGCGATTGTCACGGCATTCTTCGCGTTTCCCGTCGCCGTCGCATCGTTGCTCACCGCCGTCGGGTTCATCGCTGGCGCCGTCGGCGTGAGCCTGACTCGCCGCAACCGTGTTCAAAAGGCCCATCGCGCCTGGCGCCTTCAGCAGACAGCGCAACTTCGATCCCAAGCGATCCCGGCCTTTGCGCAGCTCCTGAAACGCTGCGCCGAACTCCGGCGCCGTCTAGCAGAAACCGAGCTTCCCCTTCACATGCACGCGGATCTCCGCAGCGCGGTTCGCGAGATCGAAAGCGCCGGTGCCGCTCTCGCCGATCGCATTCATGCCGCCGATGCGGCGCTCACCCGCCTCGACCCTCCACAACTGCGGGTTCGGCTGGTCCACGCAACCGCTCAGGCGGCAAAGGACCCGAAAGCCGCCTTAGAGCGTGATCAGTTGGCTCGAGCGCTGACCGATTTGGACGAGGTCGTCGAAAAACGGCAACGCGCCATCGCCGATCTGGAGCGCCTCCAAGGGTCCCTCGACGAAATCGCCACCAC
>SYKL01000379.1 GCA_005797785.1 Pseudomonadota bacterium
CCGACAAGGCGTCGATGGAAGTTCCCGCGCCCGAGAGTGGTGTTGTCTCCGAATGCCTCGCCGCCGAGGGCGAAGAAGTGGCGATCGGCGCTGTGATCGCGCGGATTGAAGCGGGCGCCGCCCCGACCACAGCCGCTCCCGTGCTGGAAGCAAAGGCGGAAGCCGCGGATCGCGCTCCCAAGGCCGGCCCTGCGGCGCGTCAAGCCGCCGCCAGCGAAGGGGTGGATCTCGGAAAGGTCGAAGGTACCGGTCATCGAGGTCAGATCACCCGTCAAGATGTCGAAAAGTCCCAGCCTGCGCCGGTTTCTGCCACCGTGGCTACAGCTCCGGTGGCGGGTCGCACCGAGCGCGTGCCGATGACGCCGATGCGCCGCACCATTGCGCGCCGTCTGGTCGAATCCAAGCAGAATACCGCGATGTTGACTACCTTCAATGAGGTCGACATGTCCGCGGTCATGGCGTTGCGGGCGCAATACCAAGATCAGTTTGTGAAGAAGTATGGATTGAAGCTTGGCTTCATGAGCTTCTTCGTCAAAGCTTCCATTGAGGCGCTCAAGGCTTACCCGGCGGTGAATGCCGAAATCCAGGGCACCGACATCCTCTACAAGCGGTACTACAACATCGGCGTCGCGGTCTCCGGTCCAAAAGGCTTGGTCGTCCCTGTACTTCGCGATGCAGACCAATATTCCTTTGCCGGCACCGAAAAAGCGATCGCGGATCTCGGCGTTAAAGCTCGGGACAACAAGCTGACCCCCGAAGATTTCAACGACGGCACCTTCACCGTCAGCAACGGCGGCATCTTTGGTTCGATGCTTTCCACGCCGATCATCAACCCACCGCAAGTGGGCATCCTCGGCATGCACAACATCGTGGACCGCCCGGTCGCCCGCGCTGGCCAAGTGGTGATCCGTCCGATCATGTATTTGGCGCTCTCTTATGACCACCGGATCATCGACGGCCGCGAAGCGGTTGGATTCCTGGTGCGCATCAAAGAGACGATTGAAGCGCCTGAGCGGATGCTGCTCGAGGTTTAGCAGGCTGACCGGTTTAGTCAACCGGTTGACGATCTGCGCTTCCTGAACACAGCCATCGCTCCCAGTCGTACCCCAATTGGTGCGTGTCGCGCAGCTCCAGAAAGAAGTCCACGGCTTCCGCAGCGGTGGAAAATCGGTGTTCTATCAGTGGTTCAGTGAAGCGTTGTCCGACGCCGAAGGTGCCATCCTCAAACTGGGTGGCGTAGAGCAATCCGACTTCGAGCACGTAGCCGATGTCGCTCGACAGTAAGGTGAGTAGGGCGTTTCGTTCGATCGGAGTGGTCAACCGCATGGCTTCTCCACGGCCATTGTAGTCGTCAACAGGTGGACGATCTAGTGGTCGACCGCAGCGAAAACGATGGGTTGACAGCGGGCTTGGCCGATTTCGCTGACGCAGTCTACGGGAAACGCCGCCCCGACGCACCCCCTCGGCGTTCCCCTGAAGGCTGCGCCTTCGGGGCCCCTGCCTCGAAGTTGTGCATCGGAGCGCATTCCCCTTCGCCGCCCTCTCCGCTCGCTCTGGCCTGCGCTCCGGCGTGGGACCCCTTCAAACTCCCTGCGGTAGACCACTAGAGCGCCGATCAGGTAACGGGCCGCGCGCGGGCCGATTGCGCCGTCGCGAGGCCCGCAGGCCGCGTTGCGAGCGACTTCGACCGACCGAGAGCCGCAGGAGTCGTACTGGACGTACGTCGACGAGTCTCGACCAAGGAAGAAGGCGCGCAGTAGCGGACCGTGGGACGTAGCAGGTGCAATTACCTGATTGGCGCTCTAGCGTTCGGGGACGCCGAAGACGTCGCTGGGGTCCTCGGTGACCGCTGGTCAACTACAGGCGACGCCTCCCCACATATCGCAGGAACAAGCGCGATCTTGGTTCCAGGTCGCGGATTCCGGATCGACACATTCCCCGTTGGCGTCGTATTCCTCGCACCAGCAGATAAACGCGTTTTCTCCAACACAATTGTAGTCATCGTCCCGCTCGGGGTCGCATGGCTTGCCCTCGCGCGGAATGCAGCCCACCAGACCGATCGCAAAGCCGATACCGAACCTCAACATCTCCCTGTCCTCGCCCCAAATTCGGATAACCGCCGTTCATTGGCTTGGCTAACTCTCCCCCATTTCCAGCGGGTGACCGTCCGCGTTCAAGGCCCACAATTGTTCGGGTTCGAGGGATCCGACCTGGGAGACATCGTTCAGATCGCCGATCACCACGAGCAAGTCCATTCTTCGAAGGTGTCGAACGACAGCCTCATGGTATCCGGACGGGAGAAAGCCGATTTTCCGCCCGCCGGCATCGATCCGAAACGCTACCTCAGTGGAGCGCCGTAGGCCGATGGAGGTGATCTTCATATCCCCGAGTCGAAAACTCCCGCCAGGAAACTCTGCTTCCACACCCAAGGGATAGCGGTTTGGCCAACCGCGGCTCCACGCTTCCGCCAAATACGCCGGGCGTTCTTCGCCCATCGGCGCCCAAATCCGGAGCTCCGACCGGCGTTCCAACGAACACAGCAGCGGCAGTAAACCTCCCAACGAACGGATCTCGCCATCCGAAACGGCGATCATCTCGAGCAGGCTGGGATCAAAACAGGCATTCCAGCGTTCGGTGGTGCCTTCGGTCGCGTTGATCATCAGGCCGAGGCCGCCAAACTCTATGTACAACCCGCCCACCCAGCCGACGCGAAGACTTTCGTCGGACCAATCGGCGATCAAGGGTGATTCTGGAGCCACTCGATCACCCGGGGAAAAATTTCCGTTTTTGCGGCCGTCGCCAAAGCGTAGTCGAGGTGGCCATAGTCCCCCGCAAATCCATTCGCTCGGGAGGCGACAATCCACTCCTTGTCGGCGCTGCCGACGGCTTCGTAGTACGCCAGCACCCGATCGGGATGCACGATCCGATCGGCGCGGCCTGCGATAAATAACATCGGAACTTTGATTTCGGACAGGCGCTCGCGGTAGATGTCGGTGCCATCGGCGGATCGAAAGTCGCCGTCCTTGGCCAATCCAAACTGCCGGCTTTCACCGCGCCAAACCGGGGCGACGATCTGCCGCATGGAGCGCTGTTGGACGCCGCGCTCCATCAGCTCGGGGTTGTACAACAGTTGATCAATTTGTAAGGGCGATTTGGTCCCCAACCGCCCGACCAACTTGGCCCCGAACGGCGTGGGCAACGACGGAAGAATCGTGCCCACCCAGGTGTTGTGCAGCACCGCGCCAATGAGCGGATCCGGATCGCGAAGATCGAGGGGGGACGCCAGTACGACCGCCGATGCCAGTGGCGGTTCGGGGTGCGTCGCCAAATAGATCGCGAGCACCATTCCACCCATCGAATGCCCGACATAGTGCAGTTTTTCCGCGCCCGTCCGCTGTTGAACATAGGCGAAGGCGGCGGGGAGGTCTTGCTCTCCGTACACATCCACTGAGGAGGGGCGTTGTCGGCCTTTTTTCCCCTTTAGGGATAGGCCATGGCCCCGCAGGTCGAGATTCCATACGTCAAAGCCGGCGTCCCAAAGAGACAACGCGAGGCTTTGTTCAGGTTCAAGGTCGTAGAAACGGTGGTTGCAACTGATCCCATGCACCAGCACCACCGGAGGCTTTCCTGGATTGTCGTAGTGCGAAAACCCAAGTTCGTAGCCGTCTTCAGTTGTAGTATATGCGATCTCTTCGGCGGGGGTGGCCAATGCGACCTGGAAGAGAAAAGCGGCGATCATCGAGGCTTCCGGTGGCGAGCGGCGCGAACGGCCGCTCGGAGTGGGATCCGGTGTGTGAGCATTGCGCCGTGTGAAAAGTCCCTTCCTTGAAGGGCATTTAGCCCCAATCTAAGGATGGTGCGGTTGGGGAGGCGCCGCGCCGCGGGAATGACCGCTTCCACCGTCGCGAGTTCGTCACCTAGGCTGACGCCGATCCACACCGGTGCATCGACCTCTTCCAACGCCAGCGGAATGTGTCCCTCCCGAACCCAACCTTGAACCTCCCGAACCAGCGGCCCCGATCCGCACGTCAGCGGAGGGGGCTCGCCGAGCAGTACATCCTTCAACGATTGCCCGCTCCATTCCGGAGAAGGCGTCAGATCCACCGATGGTCCGGTCGGCAAGGCCGCGGCCCAGGACGTCGCCGCCATCGGTCGAATGTCCAACAGGGGTGCCAGAAGAATGTACCGCTTCACATCGGGTTTTGCACCGAGCGCCACGGTGGCCCCGAGGCCGTGGGCGACCAGCGTCTGTCCGGGAGGGAGTGCCGAAAGTGAAGTTCGAAGTTCTTGTTCCAGCTCAGCGCGGGTCTGACCGGCGCAGGCAAACTCCACGGTGTGGACGTCAAAGCCGTCTGCGGAAAATCTTCGGATGAGCGGCAGAAAGCCGACGATCGAAAACCCTGGACTGACGACGACCGTCGCCGAGGGGCCACCGCCGCCCGGTGTGAAATCGCGAACTTCCGCAGCTATGGCCGCATCGGCGAGGGCGAGCATCCACATCTTTCGTGTGTAACCCAGCTCTGGTGTGGTGTCAGAATTTGGGCGCCGCCCCTTTGGGGCCGGCCTCCTCCGGGCTCGGCGTTCCGCCTCGGCTCTCGCTCCGCGACGAGCCGCTTCGCGCCCTACGTCCGCCTGGCGCGGCTCACTCGACGTCGCTGAACGCCGAAAATTCGCCGGACAGCACGCAGGGGGTCTCGCTCAATCCAAGCGTTTCGCATTCCTTGCCGTGGCAGGTAAACTCCAGCTCGAACTGACCTTCCATCGTGGTCCCATCGATGACGGTGCCGCTGGTGTACAATTTCGAGGTCAGGCGTTGTTCCGGGTTGTCCCAGGCGAATTCGGTGGTGGGGCGGCACTCGAAGTCCTCGCCGTGCAGGTTGCACCAACCAAATTCGCCTGCATTCATGGAAAGCATGAAGCCTTCGCGGGAAGAAGCTACCCACAGGCGGTCGATTTCCGGCCGCAGAGCTACACTTTCTTCGAGTGCCGGGCAGGTGGATTCGTACACCTCGCCGATCTCGATCGCCCAACGCCCTTCCACCGGAAGCGACCCTTCTGCCTGCACATCTGCAGGCGCGGTCGCGCAGCCTGCGCCGAAGAATGCCGTTGCTAATGAAAGGGTGCGAAACATAAACCGCCCTATAACCAACCCTCACGCATAGGCGAGAGGAGTCGCCGAAACGATACGTTCATTTGGGTCCGTTCGCCACTGAAATTTCAGGGAACCGGGGCTGCGCCCGCCGGTCCGTATACGGTACACTGTCCCCCAAGGGTGAGGCGGATTTCCATGTCGATGCGGTTCCCACGCGCGCTGCTGCTATCGTTGGCGTTGTTTGCCGTTCCGGGCGTGCTTTTTAGCTCGGATGCGTTCGCCCAGGACTTCTGTCCCGCTCCATACAGCCATGAAAAGTGGCGTGCGGATATGGACAAAGTCGATGCGGCGTACGTTACCATCGATCTCGACACCGCTCGCCGGTTGATCGAGGGCATTTGGCGAGACGTGGGGTGTCTCGACATGGTCGCCAAACGAGGCCATCTTGCTCGTTTTGCCCGACAAAAGGCGTTGTTGGCGTTCTACGATCAGGACGAAGATACCGCGGTTCGCTGGGGCTTGTTGTCGCGCGCCGCGGCGCCGGATTTTCCGTGGTCGTCAGACATGGCGGAGGACCACCCTTTTCGAAGCATGGTGGTTGCGGCGGAGGACCCACCGATCGGCGGGCCGGAAGGGCAGGGCCTATTGGTCGAAAAGAAGAGCTCCTACTTCATGAACGGACGACCGTTGTTGGAGCCGAAGGCCGAGGCGGAAATTCCGAACTTGGTGCAACAGGCCGACAAGAAGGGAAAGATCATCTCCACTTATTGGCAGGATGGAGCTGCGTTTCCGGTCGATGTGTTGGGCCCCGTGGGCGAAGCACTCACGGTTCCGAAGTGGTTTGTTCCAAGCACATCCTACGCGGACGCCGGCGGCCCAGCGGGCGAAGTCGTGGCGGTGTTGACGCCGGACGAGAAGCCCGTCGAAAAGCCGGTGGAGAAGCCCGTCGAAAAGCCGGTGGAGAAGCCCGTCGAAAAGCCGGTGGAGAAGCCTGTCGAAAAGCCGGTGGAGAAGCCTGTCGAAAAGCCGGTGGAGAAGCCCGTCGAAAAGCCGTTGGAGAAGCCCGTCGAAAAGCCGGTGGAGAAGCCCGTCGAAAAGCCGGTGGAGAAGCCTGTCGAAAAGCCGGTGGAGAAGCCTGTCGAAAAGCCGGTGGAGAAGCCTGTCGAAAAGCCGGTGGAGAAGCCAATCGAGGAGCCGTTTATCCCAGACCCTGAGCAGAAAGAGCCCAAGGTCAAAAAGAAGCCCAAGATCAAGTTCGTCAACTTGGCGATCGGCGGTGGCGTGGGCTTGGCCGCGGGTTCGTTGTGGTTGGCTGCCCGAAGTACGTCCTCCAAGTTCGAAGAATCCACGACCTATGAGGACATGGTGTCGGCTCGGACCACCACCAATGTGCTGGTGGTGAGCGCGGGGGTGCTGGGCGCCGGAGCGATCGGTGTCGGCGTTACTGCCTTCGTTTCGGAAGAAGGTCCTGGGTTTGGGATCAGCGGGCGCTGGTAGTGAACAGAGGGTTTCCTCTCCGGAAACCCCCAATGAAGAAAAGTGACCTTCGCCTCGGCGTTAACGAGCTACATCAGGACCACTAGGAGGTCAGATGTCGTTCGTTCGTAGGTCGATGGTGGTGGCGCTCGGTACCCTGTTGTCATTGCCAGCTTGGGCGGGCAGTTATACCGTGGACGCTTCGCACACCCGGGTCGGTTTCAGCGTCACCCACATGACGGTTTCTACGGTTCGAGGGGAGTTTGGCGAGGTTTCTGGTACCGTTCAATACGATGAAAAGAATGTGGCCGGCACCAAGGTTTCCGCCAAAATCGGTGTGAAGAGTGTCGATACTCGCGATGCAAAGCGAGACGAACACTTGATGCAGGCCGACTTTTTCGAGGTCGCCAAATTTCCGGAGATGACGTTTGAGTCCAAAGCCGTCAAAAACGTCAGTTCGGACGGATTTGATCTGGTGGGCGACCTGACGATCCGCGGCGTGACCAAGGAGATTGCCCTTCGGGTGAAGACGCCGACCCCTGAAGTGAAAGATCCATGGGGGAATACTAAGCGTGGAACCTATGCAACGGCCAAAATCAACCGCAAGGACTTTGGCTTGAGCTTCAACGCGACCCTCGATCAAGGCGGTTTGGTGGTCGGCGATGAAGTGACGATTGAACTCGATATCGAGCTCAACGCCGTCAAGTAGTTCGCGAACTCGGCGTTAGAGGGTCACTCTCGGAAGAGGGGGGCCCTCTTCGTTTTTGGGGAACAACCTTCGCGCTTGAGGCGTTAGCAACGCACCGCCCCAGGAGAGCCGATGTTGTTTGCATTGCTGACCGCGCTGAGCGCCTACGCCCAGGAACCTACGTCCATGTTGACGATTTCGGTGAAGGGCATGTACGGCATTCAATTGGACGGGGCCTATTTGGAGAATACCACCGGTCGAACGGAGACATGGGTCAACCCCGGCCGCCATGAGGTGGTCGTGGTGAAGGGCTTCGGAAAGGAGGTGTTTCGGGGGTTTGTCGATGTTCCGGACGACCACGAGGTGCGGTGCCGTTGGGTGAATCCGAGCTTCGATTGTTATGAATCGGTGGCTTTGCATACAGCACCGGCGACCGTGGTCGTCCCGGTTCCCACCGCGACGACCACGACCACCACGACCACCACCGTCGGCGGCAGCGTGGATGGTTTTGGCGTTTCCATGTCGGTTTCAGAGGACGGTATGTTTGTAGGTGTGGGGGGAGGGTTTCCAGGAGCGCCGGTGATCGTCACCGAAACCACGGAAACGACGGTTATCGAGCAGCCCGCTGAGATTCAATATACGGTTCCATCCAAGGTAAAACTGGTGTTGCGGTCCACGGACGGAGAGTGGGCGGACGTCTATGTGGACGGCAAGATGGTCAGTGAATTCCGCAACGAATCGGAAAAAGTCGTGTGGATTTCCCCGGGGGTACACCAGGTCGAAGTCCGCGATTTTATGGCGAACTCGGCCTATTCTCGCGCACGAATCGATACCGCCTATGTGGACCATTTGACGATAGGGATCGCCGAAGACCAACCGATGGTTTGCTACGACCATGATGGGTTTTGGGCCCAGTGAGCCCCGAAACAGGGTTGGTGGCAGGAAGGCGTGGCCCTGCCGCCCCCTGTAAACGCGCGTCGAGTTGATTGTCCCAAAAGGGTGGTGAGTATGCGGCGCGTCGGGAGTGTCTTCCGATGAATGAGCATTCATTCAGAGGGGTTTTATCATGTTGAATCAATTTGTTGGTGGTTTGAAGGACAATTTGCAGGGGCTTCGTCGCGATCTTCCGAACCGGTCGGAAGAAGTGGTTCGCCAAGCCCGGACCCGTCTGCGCGCGGCGCGTGGACAGAGTGTGGAGCGCCTGTGGAATCTCCAGGTGGAAACTCTCACTCGCGTGGAGCAGGCGCTCGAAAAGGCGCCAGGGAATCTGCCCGTGTTGTCCCGCGTGGCCGATGAGGCGGAAAAGCTCGTTTCTCGTCGCTTGGAAGCGGTGACGGCGGCGCCGCTCGCGGAATACGATACCCTTCCCGCCAAGGATGTGCGCGCTGCGCTTTCGGGTCTCGGCCAGGTCGATTTGTTGGCCCTGCGTCGCTATGAGCAGGCCCACAAGGCGCGAAAGACCGTTCTTGCGGACGTGGAGCGGGAGCTGAACCGTCGCTTGCGCACCGAGCCGGTGGCGGCGGTTGTGGAAGAAGAAGCCGCGTAGTTCTGTTTTGAGGGGCGATCAGGGGGCGGGCTGGCTATCCAGTTCGCCCCTTCGCTTTTCCAGCAGTGGGGTGAGCATCACCACTCCGAGAACGACCGCGACCCCAAGGTAAAATGGTGGGCTGAGTTCTCGCCGTTCGTCCAGTAAGAACGCCGCGAAGATGATGGCGTACACCGGTTCCAGGTTGACGGTGAGCTGGGATGTAAACGTCGACAGATGCCGCAAAGCCATGAGCGAAAGCGTGAATGGAACGAGTGTGCAACCCCAGCCGAGGAGGAGCAGCAGCCCCGCATCGTGGGCCGTGGGTAGCGAGATCCCCGATCCTCCGAGTAAAAAGGGCAGCAAAAGGAGATTTCCGACGCCCAGCTCGACGGTCGTGACCACCAGCGCGTCGGCTTTGTGGGCGTGGCGTTTGTTGAGCATCGCGAAAATCGCGACCAGAAACGCGGAGAATGCACCCACCGCGATCCCGAAGTGGTAGTGGATGGGCACCCCCCCTACGACCAGCGCGATCCCCGGAATTGTCGCTATGCTTAGGAATATCTCAAGGATCGATGGTTTCCGCCGTTCAACCAGGGGCTCCAACACCGCTACAAAGGTCGGGGTGAGCGCCATGCACGTTGCGGCCACGGACGCATTAGCGAGTTTTATCGAGGCATAAAAGGTGAGCCAGTGAATGGTGACCAGCGCGCCGATCACCGCATACACTCCGAGTAGACGGCGGGGAATCGCCCAAATGCCACGCCAAATCTTCGGAAACAGAAGGAGCGTGCTCACCACGATCGCCGTTCGCCACCAGACCAGCGGCAGGGCGTCCAAGGTGATCAGCTTGCCGAGAATGGCGGTAAATCCCCAAATCAGCACGCAGAAGTGCATGACCGGAAGGGCGCGTTCAGGGCGCATGAACGCTCATGGTCCGACCAACCCAGGGGATACCTGGAGATCGGTAACTTTTCCGTCTGCAACCAGCAGCGCCACCTGCCAACGAACCGGCGTCCAAACGCCATCGTCGCGGAGCTTGTCGCAGACGACTTCGGCGGCGGTGGGGGAGGGGAATTCGGAGCTCCGCACGGTTCCGCATTGGAAGCCCAATTGCGCAAGCGTGCCCTTTGCGGCCTCCAAGGAGGATCCAATGGGCACCGAGTGGAAAAGTTGGCCTCTTACCTCCTTTGGATCGCTGTGGTCCTTCAGGTCAAGCGACCCGCCGCACGCCCAAAAAGCGAGGAACAACAGTGGAAAGAGGGACATGGCGATTCCGCACAAAAGGGAACCCCCAGTCCGAGCGAGCAGACTGGGGGTTCGAGAAGTTAACGCGGACGCTTGAAAGCGGCGCTATTCGGCGAAGGTGCGCTCTTCAAACATGTCCGCGGGCTCGGTGTCCACTTCATTGAACCGGACGGGTGCTTCCCCCTCAACGGTGTCGTAGAAATAGACGCGTTCGTCGGTGATCAGCGCGAGGGAGCTTGCGTCCATCGAGAACTCGGCGAGCGCCAAGGCGGGGAGTTGGTAGTGGGCGATGCGGTCTCCAGACGCGGACTCATATGCGTCGAGGAAGGCACCTTTCCCGCTGTCGAGGACCGCGACGGCTGCGCCGCGAGCCCCGAGATCGGTCAGGTCGTGCACGGCTCCCTTGGCTTCGATCGACCACGCCAAGGAGTTGTCCTCGTTGTACGCGGAGATTTCTTCGGCGCCGGTGGTCGCTACGTACAGCAATTGTTTGGTAGCGTCGAAGGCGACCTGATCCCCGGAGGCGTCGATAACAGTGGTCGAACCGTCACGATCGAGGCGGAGGACCTGGTTGTCGCTGGACAACCACACGGTGTTGGCATCGAAATTGACCGTCATGTCGGCCAAGCCGTCGCAAACGCCATTGTCGAGGCCGGTCGCCGCCAGAAGGGTGTCATTGCGCCATTCTACGCGACAGCCGTCGCCATCTTGGCGCAAGGTGGCGAAACCTTCGGCGGTCATTTTCGCGCCGAGAACGCCGGTGAGGGGGATATCTTCGGGCTGATTCCAGCCTTCATTGTCGAGAACGTGGATACCGGCGTCGGAAATGGCGAGGGCGATTTCGCCGCGGGTGTCGGCGATGCGTTCGTCGGGGGAGGGGATGTCATTGTCCGCGAGAATCATACCGGCGAAGGTGTCGAATTTGCAGGTCTGCTCGTTCATGGAGGCGTGGCCGACGACGCCGTCGTCGTACAACACCAAGCTGGAAACGCTGGATTCCAGGGTCGAACGCTGCTCGAAGTGGATTTCGTTGCTTGTACACCCGCTGATCAGCGCCATCAAACCGACCGTTCCGAGTACCTTCTGATGCATTCGATCCCCCAATCCGTGCCTGAACCCTGGAAGTATGGCACGCGGAATTTTCGGGTGCCACACCTATCGTGACGCGGTACACGAATAGCGATCAGAAAATTGCATGGGAGTTTGAATGCGTTTGAAGGACAAAGTGGTGTTGATCACCGGAGCGAGCCGCGGAGTTGGAGCGGCGGTGGCCCTGGCCTGCGCCCGCGAGGGAGCCCATGTGGCCCTGGCGAGCAAGACGGTCGACCCGAATCCTCGTCTTCCCGGCACTCTCGGCGAAGTGGCGGAGCAAGTTCGTGCGCTCGGTCGTGAGGCGTTGATTATCCCGACCGACGTGCGCGATGAAGAGCAGGTAGAACGTATGGGATCGGAGACGGTAAGGGTCTTCGGGCGCTTGGACGCGGTGATCAACAATGCCGGGGCGATCTTCTGGTCGCCGGTGGCGGATTGGCCAACCAAGAAGTTTGACCTGGTGTTTGGTGTCAACGTGCGGGCGGCTTTCATGGTGAGTCGCGCGGCGATCCCGCATTTGCGCAAGCAGGGCGGGCATGTGGTGATGATGTCACCGCCGATCAATCCAAAAGCCGCTCCGGGAAAAGGGCCGTACATGGTAAGTAAAATCGGTATGACCATGGTCGGAATGGCCATCGACGCCGAAGAGGCGAATGTCGCCGCTCACGCGTTGTGGCCCGTGACCGCGATTCGAAGTGCGGCGACCGAAAACCTGGGCATGGGCGGGCCAAAAGAATGGCGGGAAGCGGATATTCTTGCGGACGCGACCGTAGCGCTCATCGCCAAAGATCCCACGAAATCCAAGTTTCGCGCGTGGTTGGACGAGGAAGTGCTTGCGGAGGAGGGGATCACCGACTTCAAGAAGTATCGGTGCGATCCTGATTTCGAGCCGGAGCCGTTGTCGATCGCGCTGGTCGACCCCGACTGGAAGCGCTCGTAGCCCGCCTAAGCGTCGCTGTTGCGGTCGTGAAGACCGCGCGGCGAGGCAACACCGGGCGAACACAATTATTCCCCTCCGGTTTCCCAAGGTTCTTTGGGGATAACCACGGGAGGCATCGGGTCTGGATCGGCGATTGGCCACCAATCGCCCCAAAGGCTCTTGCCTCCGTCGATCGCGATGGTTTCGCCGGTGATGTAGTTGCCGGCGGGACTCGCTAAATAGGCGATGAACCAAGCGATCTCTTCGCAGGTGGCAAGGCGCTTCATGGGAACGAAGGACTGCATCCGAGAGATCAGGTCGAGTCCCGCGGGGTAACGGTTGATCCCGCTCGAGGCGACAAATCCGGGCGCCAGGGAGTTGATACGGATCCCGCGGTTGGCCCATTCGACCGCCAACGTGCGGGTCATGGCTTCCACTCCCGATCGTGCGGCCACCGAGTGCGCCATGCCCGGAAAGGCACCTTCGGTGAGCATGGTCACATTGACGATACAACCGCCATGTTTCAGCATCCAAGCATCGGCGGCGGCTTTGGTTAGGTTCCACGTCCCGGTGAGGTTGGTCGCGATCACCGCATCCCAACCCTTTCCGGAGATCGCTTCCGCAGGCGAAAAGAACTGTCCGCCGCCATTGTTGACGAGGAGATCGATTTTTCCGAACCGGGTGAGCACGCGGTCGATCAGGCCGGCGGTGTGTTCGCGATCACGGATGTCGCAGATTTCACCGACGACTTCGCGGCCCAGTTCATGGGACAGCCCCTCCGCGGCCGGGCGAATGTTGGCTTCCTTTCGAGAGGCGATCACCACTTGGGCGCCCAGTTGGCCGAGCTCGCGGGCGGTGGCGGCGCCAATGCCGGTTCCTCCGCCGGTCACCAGGCAGACCTGACCAGCGAAGAGATCGTCGCGGAAGATGCGGCTCATGTGTATTTCTCCGGGAGTGGGTCTATCGGAACCGGAACTCCGGGTCGACCGCTTGCGTTTGTTTGGGGTTGGCATAAGGCGAACAATCGGAGGTTGTATGCGTAAAGGGTGGTTGTCTTTGGCCGTGATTGGCGTTTGTGGTGTGGCAGCGTTGGCCTGCGGTGGCGACTCGAC
>SYKL01000043.1 GCA_005797785.1 Pseudomonadota bacterium
CCAGGATTTTCTCCGAGAGATCCACGGTCACCACCTCGGACGCACCAAAGTGAGCCGCTGACACGGAGAATGCGCCCGTGTAGGCAAAGGTGTTCAACACCGCCCGCCCACGCCAGAGGGGTTCCATCCATGTCCTCGTTTCGCGCATATCCGCATACAATCCAACATCCGGCCCTTCGGCAGGACGGACCTCAAATTTCAGGCCGCGCTCCAACACCTGAACCGATTCCACGGTCGAATCTCCATGGATTCGACCCGGGGCCGGACTAACTCTTGACACGTCAAGAGTGTCGCGAGGATCCGCGCGATAACACAAATGCACCGTCAAAATACCTAGTTCCAAGGACAACCAACGAACGATTCCGTCCAGCAACGAGCGAACCGCCGGACTGTCGAGGGTCACCACCACATGATCGCCCCACCGATCGATGCGAATACCCGGCAGTCCATCATTTTCACCGTTCACCAATCGATAGCCGGTGGTATTCTGATCAAAGGCACGCTTTCGCCAAGCCCACGCCCGATCCAAAACGCCGTCCAGCCATTCCCGATCCAGCGGACCTGCGTCATGCCGAAAAATCCGCACGGAAATCCAGCCTTCGTCGGCCAGCCCTCGGCCAAGCGCATCGCCGTTGGCGGCGCGGACGACCACTTCCTCACCGGATTTTCCCTTTCCGCGCGTGACTTCTTTTGGGTATACCCAAGGAAATCCCTTACGAACCCAACGTTCGGAATACCCATCCACCACCACGTTCATGCCGTGCTTCCCGTCTGTTCAAGAGTTGATTCGACAAATCCAAAGGTACCTACGGAACTTCCCGGAGTCAGCCAGCGCCGATCCGACCAGGAGACCACAATTCCCTCCGTCGGCGAGAGTATGGTCTCAACCAACTCTCCCGAGAGCGACACCATCTCTCCAATCGCCTCCTGGTTGCGAAAGGTCGCTCCTGCAGGCAGGTAATTCCGAAAAAAACCCTCGGTCGACGCCCGTATGGCGGTACTTCGGGTCCAAGGCCCACCCGAAAGGCGCGACGGATGTATCAACTTAGGTCCCTGCGCCAAACCCAAATGCACAAGCACATTTTGAACCACGCCCACCGCAGCCTTCACCGCGGAGGGGTCCACCGCCCGACGCGGCCCTACTTCCAAGGTGACCGCGGGGATTCGCCACTGGTTGACCGCCGCTCCCGTCAGCGAACGATCGAGTCCAAACCTACGGTAATCCGCGTCCCCATAGTCCTGCAGGACGGTCACGCCCATGGCCTGGCCAATCGCCGCGATCTCCGCCTCAAACAACGAACGAACGTCCGCCGGCACCAAGATCGGCCGATCAAGGATGGCATAGGGAATCGAGTCGGTCGAATCGGCATGAATGTCGATCAGGGCATCCGGGCGTCGTTGGTGCAGGTCCTCCCACAAAGCCCCAGCCAGGCGGTCTGCTACCCCACGACCACCACCAGGAAAAACCCGATTGAGATCGCCACCTTGGGCTCCCACACCTCGCGAAAATGCAGCTAAGCCAACCGGGTTGACCGAGGGATACAGCAAGACCGTGCCGCAACACAGGTGACTCGGCAACCACCTTTCCAGTTCATGAATGACAGAAATGCCAGTGAGCTCGTCGCCATGCACATTGGCGGTGATCGCCACGCAAGCCCCGGGCTCGCTGGCGCGCCATACCATCACCGGCGATCGAAGCGGATCACTCCCGGATTTTACGCCCGGTCGTATCCGGTCCACGCTGCGCTCAACCACCCGCACCTCGCCAAAGACCGCGCTGTTCGTACTAGGACGGAGAATCCTCGGTACAACTGACCACCACCGAGCCCTCTCCCTCTGAGCAACCCGTTCCAATGGTTCCTTCGCTGCAACCGTCATAAAGAAGGCCTCGGCAGTCGTCGCTGCAGGAGGCCTCGCAGTCTGTCGGAGCAGCTACACACTCATAGGTCGTCGCTTCGTCACCTAAATAGGCGTAACAAGCTTCACCATCGGCGCAGTCGTCGCACGTCACTTCTTCATCCACGCCCGTCGTGCCGGCGGTGCAAGCCATCAAAAACACCACAAACCATCGGATCATTCCGTCCTCCGAGCGGCAAGTATAAGCGATCCTCCGCAGCCGGAAAGGCACCGCGTTATGATCCGCCGCTCGGGGGCAACCATCGATGACCACAGCCGTAATCACCGGCGCCAATCGAGGGATTGGACTTGCTTTTGCTAAGGCGCTGCTCGCTCGCGGCGACACCGTCATCGGCACGGCGCGTGAGCCTGCGGAAGCTGGAGAGCTCGCCAACAGCGGCGCAGAAGTTGAGGAATTGGACGTCACGGACGATGCATCGGTCACCAATTTCGCTGAGCGCCTCCAAGGGCGATCGGTCGATCTGTTGATCAACAATGCAGGCATTCTCCGCCGCGATCGCCTGGACTCGTTCGACCCCGCAACCCTTCAGCGAGAGTTCGACGTCAACGCTTTGGGGCCACTCCGGGTCACCAATGCGCTATTGCCAAGCCTTCGCTTGTCCGCAAAACCACGTATCGTAGCTCTCACTTCTCGAATGGGCTCCATCGCCGACAACAACTCAGGTGGATTTTACGGCTATCGGGCCTCAAAAGCGGCACTCAATGCCGTCATCAAGAGCCTATCCATTGATTTGGACCCGTGGCCAGCAGTGGTGATTCATCCTGGCTACGTCCGCACCCGAATGACCGGCAATCAAGGCGACCTTACCGCCGAGGAAGCTGTAGAGCGAATGCTCCTCGTCATCGACAAACTGGACAGCTCGATGTCGGGGAAATTCTTCCACCGTGACGGGCACGAACTCCCCTGGTAGAATCTACACACACGGAGATCTGATGTCAGCTGCTGACGTGGCGATGCGAAAGTTGGAACAGATGATCGCCCGAGATCCCCTGCTCCGGGACGTGTTGGAACTGCCGAAAGCAACCCGCACGGCCCCTTTTTCACCCGAGATCGACGTGCTCGAACGAGAGTCGACCTACCTCATCCTACTGGATGTCCCAGGAGTTTCCAGAGAGTCGTTGAATGTGTGGATCGACGGGATGCGCCTGTTCGTCGAAGGGGAGAAACGCAAGTTCCATCCCGAAGGATCCTCCCTGAAGGTAGGCGAGCGGAGCCACGGGTCGTTCCGGCGAGAGTTCTTGCTCCCGGCGTTGTTGGACGGTTCTCGCGTAAGCGCTAAGCTGAACGACGGCGTGCTTCGCATCGAAGTTCCCCGGATCGATTCGGGCAAAGCCATCAAAATCGACATCGCCTGACCGATCCGTTCCGCTAATAGTCAACCTATTGACTACTTGGCGGAACGCTCCACACCGGCCGCTGCCAACAACTCCTGCTTTCGCGCCCGACTCGGCTTGTTTCGAGACGGCGACTGTCTTGGCGTCGAGGCTACTTTGTACTCGGCGATCGGTTTCCCCACCAGGCGATTGACCACCACGCCGGCCATCGTCAGCCCAAAGATAGCGGGCATCCAAGATACCGACCCCTGAACCTGAAAACGGCTCTCGCATCCGTGCACCGTATTCTCGTCTTTACCCGGACAAATGCAGTGAAAAGCTGCCTGGACTGCCTGATCGAGATCGTTCGGCGGCTCCTCCGACCAAACGCACTCGATCCCGGAAACGATGCCCTTTTGCCGCAAAAGATCTCGTACCAATCGCGCAAACGGATCCATGTAGGTGTCGGATAGATCGCTGACCCGAATTCGCGTTGGATCCATCCGACCGCCCGCGCCCAATGCAGCAACCACTGGAAGCCCCCGCCGAACACACGTTTCCAGCAAGTTGACTTTGGCGGTCATGTTATCGATGCAATCGAGCACATAGTCGAATGCAGATTCCTCCGGCGGTCCAAGGATCTCATTCTCAGAGTCCTTACCGAAGAACTTCGCGATCACACGAATGTCCGCTTTGGGGTTGATCGCCTGGGCTCGCTCACCCATCAACTCCGCTTTCGACTGATTCACCGTTTTTCGAGTCGCGTGAAGTTGCCGATTGACATTGGTAATGCACACGCGATCGAAGTCGACCAGCGTGGCATGCCCTACGCCTGCGCGCACCAGGGCTTCTGCGGCATAGGAGCCCACGCCACCGAGGCCAATAATCGCGACCCGTGCATTCTGAAGCCGCTCGTAACCGGCGCTTCCGACCAGAAGCTCGGTGCGTTGAAAGGGATGCATCGCCATACCGACCTCCGGCCGCCCAATGTAACTGGTATTGCTCGCGGGATCACCCCTCTTGCGCCGCCACCCAGCCCGCCACATAAGCGACCAACGCGCGAATCGCCTCTTCGGGCGGGGTTTTGTCCCCGATCGCGCCAAGGTCTGCCACCTCCAACCAGGAGAACGAACGCTCTCCTCCTGCGCGAGGGAATCTCTTTTCGGCGAGGCGATCCACCGTTTCCAAGGTCAACGTCGCCAAAGACGCGTATAGCGTTCCTCGATTGAGCTCGGTGTCCAGCTCGTCGTGTTGAAAATGGGCCTGCCACCAGTCTTCCGAGTCCACCACCTGTGCGTTCACCGCCACCACCGCGACCAATCGATCGCGCAACGCTGGACCTTGATGAATCACCCGCATCAGTGCACTCAAAGCCCCTTGTGACGCAACTAATACCCAACGCTCCGCCGCGGGCGCAGCCAGGATTGCGGCTTCGACAGATTCAGGATTTGCGAGCATTCCGCCCGTAATTTCACAAAACGGCTGAACCCACTCGTGCTCGCCCACCCAAACCCACCGCAAGGGCACCCGGCGTCGCACGGCCGACAGAAAACGGGAGTCCTCGTGCGACCATGCTTTGAAGCTCGCCTCGGAAGCGTCAGCACCAAACCGGGTTTCGAGTCGGTAGATCGAACCCAACGCTTCCGGAACGAGGTGCGCCTCCGGATCCGAAAACAATACCTTCCAACGCCCTTCTGGAGACAACGGGCGTAGTTTCTCTAAAAGGTCAGCCTCGCCCGGAAGTGGCTCCTCCGGAAACACATCCACGGGCAACGGATCGAGTTTCCGCTCCGCAAACCTTCCTAATGGATGGTACAAGACGCACTCGGCCCGGGGCACGCGCGCGAACAGCAGCGACTTAAACCACCGTTCGTGATCCACCACCAAGGGAGAAGGGCGAATTTTTGCGGCGACATAGGCCGCGACCCCCAAGGTCGCCAGAGCCAGCGCCACCGATGCTGGATCGGTCAACGGCTAGCGGCGACCCCGCGGCGACGGCCGAACCGGAACAGGAACGGGCACCGGTGCGGGCGAAATATCGAACGGATCGCGAATTTCCTGCGCCAAGCGCTGGAGTTCGTCGCTCAATCGTTGCAACCAATCCGACATGGCGCCCCCATTTCAATATCCTAAACGCAAATGCGTATCGGCAGCCACATCTTCCGCACCGATTGACGTGAAAGGCGAACCTTCCCTCGATCGTGACCCTTCGTGACCGTTCGAGACATCGGCGCAGGATGGCGGCTGGCGGTTCCACCCGCTCCAACGCCGCCATCCAGCGCTCAACGTGTCATGTGTCGTTGGTCAGCCACGAACCGAGTCGGGTTCGTTCGGCCTCAAACGCCGCACGATCCCCCTCGGGCAACGTGCGCCGAACGACACCATGATAGTCGATGGGGTCAAGGATCTTCCCACCTTTTTCCAATTCGTAGTGAAGGTGCGGCGCCGTTGAATGCCCGGTATTGCCGGACAAACCCACAACCGCTCCCGCGCCCACCCCTTGGCCCTCTTTGACGTCCGTGCGCGACAAATGTAGGAACTTCGCCAAGGTTCCGTCGGCGTATTGCACTTCGACGCAATTCCCGTTGTTCGCCACATTCCAGTTGGCGCGAACCACGCGACCAGCCTTCGGCGATTTCACGGGAGTCCCCTCGGGAACCTTGAAGTCCATCCCCTTGTGTTTCGGCCGATCCTTCAACAGCGAGGTGATCTGCTCGTAGTTATCGAGCGGCCCATCCACGAGGCGGAACGCCATCTCTTGGCCGCTCTCGTCCCACCAAGACGAGAATTGGTCGTTGGACGCCTTAAACTCGTAAGCCGTCAGCGACTTGCCAAGCTTCTTGGATTCGTACACTGCCACAGGAATATGGGCCAACGCCCCATCCCACGTGTACGCTACCTTCACCACATCGCCTTTTTGAAGGTCTGCGCGCAGATCGAGGTCAAAGAAGAACAAGCGAGCGGTCACTGCCGCCAACACATCCGCACGATCCCCCGCTTTCGCCTGGAAGGTCCGGGCCAAGGAATGCTCGACCTGGGCGCTCAACACTTCCACACCTTCCGGAAGCGGCTTGGTAGGTGCAGCATCGGTCAAAACGGAGGCAATCGCAGCTTCTACGGGCGCTTCCGCCGGCACCTCAGCTTCCACCGTCGCACTGGTGGAGGAACCGACCGTAAGTCGGGCGATCAACACGATATTGAGAAGAACGCTGCTCGCACAAAGGGAAAGCAGGGCCCAAGGACGACCGCCGGGTGGCTCGATGAGACGCATAGGATCTCCGGGGAGGAGGGAGGGGGGAAGCGGATAACCGCGGGGGACAGGAGGCAAGGGGAGGTGGTCTAGCGGGGGGTACCCTGCTCGATCCACCCAAGAACGAGGGCGATGTCCTCGTCCGAAATCGGGGGAAGTCCTAAAGGCATGCCAGGAGTCGCGGGTCTTGTCAAGGGGGCAGGCTGCTCCCCTGGTTGAATCGCGTCCCTGTGGGCCTCTAAGCGACGACGCAATAACGCGTCCGGGATGCGATCGGCGACCGCCACCACGCCTTCATAGGTCTGCAATTCGATCCCGGTGGCGGGATATCCAAAGCCTCCGCCATTTCCCGGCCCCGAACGCCCTTGATTTAGGTCAGGGTTCATGTGGCAATGCACGCAAATCTTTCCGAATACGCGCTCTTCCACCTGAGCATAGGTCACAGGCGCTTTTACGGGAGTTGGCGCTTTGCCCAGGGGTTTGGCTTGGGTCCATTTTGGATCCGCCAACCATACATAGTCGCGCAGCGCCAACGCCTCGGCGTCGGTCAATCCCAGACTGGGCATGGTCGCTGCCGGAGAGATGGCTTTGGGATTCTTGATCCACGCAGCGGCGGTATCCGGACTCATCCGAGCACGGGCGTGCGCGAGATCCGGCGCCATTTTGATCGCCCCCGTGCTTCGGGCACCAAAAGTATGGCAACCCACACAACCCTTGGTGGAAAACAGCTTTTCACCTTCGGCCACCCGCGAAGGGTCCGGGGGTGCAACCGTTGGAACGGCGACCTTCGCCGCCGCAAAACCATCGACGATTGCATCAATTTGCGTGTCTGATAGCCCAAACCGGGGCATGGTTTCATTGAGGCCCGGCCGCAGATCGTGCGGATCTTTCAGGTATTTTCGCACCCACTCCGGATCAAGGCGCGCCATCGCCGCTTCCAGCGACGGGACCTCCAAGTAGGTCGCCACATTCTTTTCGTAACGCTCCCAAAGCGGAAATACCGCCTTCGCTTTGTCCCGTCGCACTGGATCGCCAGCGACGTCTTTCACCCACACATGGCAACTGTGGCAGGAATCGATGCGACCCAAAGGCTCGGTTCCTGGCACCTGATGGCAACGCGCACAGTCGCCGGAATGCAAGGCCGCCGCCAACGCTGGAATCGGCTCTGCCTCTGAAACCGGCGTAGTAACGACACCTCCGGCGAGGACACCAAAAACGACGGCGGGCAGCATCGCTGCCGCCCGCACCATCCAACGTCTATTGAGCTCAGAAACCGACATGCTCAGAGCATATCAGCTTCGTCCTGAGGCGCCGTCGCAACCGCCGTTTCCAACTCGGAACGAACCTTTTCCTCCTGCGCGATACGAGCGACATTCGACAAGGAATACTCCTCGCGCTGCTCTGCGGAAAGCTGCGGGGAATCAATGGAATCAAAGACATCGGTGAGAGCAATGGGCTCTTCGTAGTACATGCCACATGCGAAAGCACTGGACGGAGCCACCATCACCGCGAACACCGAAGCAGCCAACCAGCGAACCATGACGACCTCCCGAAAGCACTCACATCGACCACGGCATACTCAGATGGTTCCCGAAAAATCTCGGAACCACAAAAAAACTTCGAGTTACTTGGCCTGACTGGTAGGTGGCGGCGTCGAAACGCCCTTTGGCGCGGCAACATCAGGCATCACTGCTTCCGCGATGGTGGTCGTGACCGTGGACCACAACGAACTCGGCGACGGGGTCGGGGCCGCAGCTACTTCGGGAATGACCGTCGGTTGCGGCGTTGGGGCGGGTGCTTTTGCTGGAGCATCGATGTCGTCCATCGCCTGGGTCAGGCTGACGGCCTCACGATGCGGCATGGCACAAGCAAAAGCCGAGGACCCAACCAACAAAGCCGAGAGCATAAATGCAGCGCGAACCATGGAACCTCCGATTCCCACCTCGACCACGAGGTTCAAGATCGGTTCCCACCTTCGCCAATATTCCTGCGAATTCACCACGAACAAGGTCTGTGGCTAACTTTGGGCGGTTCCCAACCCGCCGAACGCCCGCTCCAGCAGAGCGCGATCGCCCTGAATAGCCGTTCGATGCATGTAAAAACGCATTCCGCGCTCCCCGCCCAACTCCTCACCACCGCCCGCTTTCCCAGGTCCGCCATGCACAAATCCAGGAAGGACGGTACCTGGGCCGAAGCTCTGATCGGCGATCTTCTTCGATCCCCAGACCAAGCGTCCGTGCCATCCGGCAGCGCCTAACAGGACTTCCCGCGCAAAATCGACGTCGTCGGTGTACAGGCTGGACACCAGTCCGCCGCCGCCGCGAGCCAACAGATCCACCGCCTCCGAAGCTGCGCCCGACCATGTCAGTATTGTAGCTACAGGGCCGAATACCTCGCGATCGTTCACAAAGGTGGCACTGAGGCCGTCGTCGGTCCGAAACAGGTGAGGAGCAACAAAATACCCTTTTTCGGGAACCGCTTCGGCGCGCCACACCAACTTTGCCGACTGCGAAAGTTCCCGGATTCCCGCGAGAATGTCCCGCTGCTGCGATGCGGTAGCCAACGGCCCCACCGTGGTGGCACGCGCATCCGGATCGCCGATCACCGCCTGCGAAAGCCGATCAACGAGGGCTTCGGTCGCGGCGTCAACGAGATCCACGGGCACAAGAATCCGTCGGATCGCCGTACACTTCTGACCGGCTTTCTGAGTCATGTCTTTGGCAACATCGGACACAAACATCTGGAAAGTGTCGGATCCAGGCTCCACATCTGGGCCAAGGATCGCCGCGTTCAAAGAGTCCGCTTCCACGTTGACTGGGACATTCCATTCGAGAACGCGGTGATGTCCGCGAATCATCCGCCCGGTATCTCCCGATCCGGTGAATGCGATCGCATCCAGTGCGCCGACATGCTCCAACAGATCGCCGGCGGAGCCCGAAAGAAGGGAAAGTACGCCGGAAGGAATCGCGCCCGCTTCAGCCCAAAGCTCCACAATCCGAGCGGTGACCGCCGCCGTCGATGTGGCTGGCTTCGCAAAAACCGGCATTCCCGCCAAGATCGCGACCGCCGCTTTTTCAGCCAGTCCCCATGCGGGAAAGTTGAACGCATTGATGTGGATCGCCACTCCACCGCGCGGAAGGAGAAGGTGTTGACCAACAAAGCGCGAGGACCGGAGGATCGGCTCAGTCGGCCCGTCCAACAACCAAGTACGATCTCCCAGCTTCTTCCCCAAGGAAGCGTAGAACGCTAAGGTGCCACTCGCACCATCGATGTCAAACTTTGCGTCCGAACGGGTGTTTCCAGAGTTCATCCGCGCTAACTCGATGAGCTCGTCCCGCGCTCCGTGCAGGATTTCGCTCCATTGACGCAGAAGATCCCCGCGTTCAGCGAAGGTCATCTTGCGCAGCGCTGGCCCGCCCACCGCACGGGAATGAGCCAGGGCTGCCGCTAAATCCAAACCGCGTGTCGACGTCTGCGCGAACAACTCACCGGTTCCCGCGTCGTAAAGTGGGGTTGAAGGCTCCTGACCCGATACCCAAGAATCCCGGAGATAACTTCGAACCTGACGCATACGCCCCCCAACGCGTGTCGTCTAACCGGGAGCGCGGCCCGGGTCATGAACCCTGCAAAAGTTCGCGATACAAGGCCTCGACTTCGGCCGCGCGCGCGTCCCAGGTGTGTTCCCGCATGGCCTCCCGTGCTTCACGAGAAAGTCGTGTTCGTCGTTCTTCATCTGACAACAGCGCTCGAATGGCGCCAGCAAAGCCGTCGATGGTCGGCACGCGGACCGTTCCGGGCAAATCCGGGCAGGCGGCGGACAAACCCACAGTGGGGAGCCCCAGCGCCAGCTGGTTGAGCAGCTTCATTGGGAAGCCGGCGCAATGTTCGCGCGGAAGAACCGCCAGATCCGCGGCGGCAAGCGCATCCCGCACATCCGGCCAAATGGCACGAGTGCGCACACGAAGGCGGTTCGCCGGGAGGTGATGCACCCAATCCCGAAGCGAGCGGCCTTCGTCCGTCGCCAGCACAATCAGCCCCGCCTCAGGAACGGCTTGAAGTATGCTTGGAAGCCTTTCTAACGACTGATAGGGGTCGGTATTTCCGGCATAAATCAACCAATGACGTCCGTCCAACGCCAACGATCGTCGACCACGCTCTGACTCCGCCCCTTCGAGGTCCGTTGGGTCGATTCCCGGCAGGATCGTGGACACGCGACGCGCCCGAATGCGGCGAAAATGTGCCTCTGAGGCTGAGGATATCGCAATATTCGCATCAGATATGGCAGGAACCATTCGATCGACAGCTTTCCCCGCCCATTTTCCCCAACCCCACCAAGCGGGTAACTCCTGCTCTAGTCGGGTGTGAAGATGGTGAATGACCGGCATTGAACGTCCAAAAGCCATCCGAGCGATCCAGGGGGATTCCACATGGTGGGCATGCACGATCTCGACGTCGAGACGGCGGATCTTTTTCAGCAACCCAAAATCTTGCAGCGGTCGCGCCCAATGCGGCCCGCTACCTGATATAAGGCTTATATCCGGTATTATTGTTTCAACGCCTTCCCACTGAACGGGACCATTCCCTTTGACGCATCCTAAGGTAATTTTTAGCCCGCGCCTCGATAATGCCCGTACTAAACCGCCAATGTAGACGGGAGACCCGAGCGGCATCGGAAGGGGCATGGTTGCCAGGTGCAGGACCCGAATCATTCTTGAGACTCCCATTGTCGAGACGGTGTACAAGCCTCGGATCCTGATTGCCAGGCCCACCATCCAGCGGCTAGAATCGAAAGATGAAAAAAATCATCCTGCTCGCGTTTGTCGTCGCGTGCGACGACGAGATTCTGGATACCCCGCCGACTGCCCAAGGGGTGCACCCTTCTGGATATGCAGCCGCGGGTGAGCATGGCCACGATGCCAAGTTTCAAGAATTGGAATGCACCGAATGCCACGGCGATGACCTGACCGGGGGAACCGCCGGCGTATCGTGTGACGCCTGCCATGAAACCGGATGGCGCGAAAACTGCACGTTCTGCCATGGAGATCCCGAGGAAGGCAGTGGCTCTCCTCCGGTGCACCTTTCGGGAGTGGACGACGGCGTGGATGCGTCGTTCATTCCGCATCGCGTACACACGAGCGCAACCGACATTAAAGCGGCATTTGACTGCAACACCTGCCACACGACGCCCACCGACGTGTTGTCGGTGGGCCACATCTTTGTCTCCGATTCCACACCGGGACGCGCGGAGGCCACTTTTGTGGCCGGCTTAAGCCCAGCGGCCGACTGGGATGGCAACGGAACGTGTTCCAATTTGTACTGTCACGGGAATGGACAAGGTGCGAACGGCGAAATGGACCACGACGGAAGCGTCGACAGCTGCCACGACTGCCACGCCGACTGGACCAGCAGCGAAAACACCATGGAGGGCATGTCCGGGGAACATTGGAAACATGTTGGTGATGTAAACATCGATTGCGAGGAGTGTCACGGAGCAACCGTCAAC
>SYKL01000380.1 GCA_005797785.1 Pseudomonadota bacterium
CAACGACGAAACCTGGGACACCTGTGCCGAGTGGCAAAGCGGATATGGTGCAGACGCGGCTTACACGCTGACGTTGAACCTTGACTATGATGGGGCGACGGTCCTGGGCTACCACGACGACGCTGGCGCCTGGAACCCCTGGGCCACCGCCGAACTCGACGGCAGCGACCTGATCTACTGGACCTTCTCTGAAGAAGAGTATGTGGCGGAAGAAGGTGGCGACTACCCGGAATGGGACGGTTTGTATGTTGGCTACGGCTACGAAGGCGCGGCCACGTTGGACGGCGGCGGCGGCGACACCGACGTCGACGACACCGATGTCGTGGACACCGATGTCGTGGTCGATACCGATACCGACGTCTGATTGCATGAGATGTGCGCTTTAGAGCGCACATTCCAAGAAAGAGCGGACGCCCTCGGGCGTCCGTTTCTCATTGGATCGTCGACAGCGATCCGTGCCTCAAAACTGAAACAAACCCTTGAGCTCTTGAAGTGCCGAGGGATCATTCGTTTTGACGCGCCCCATCGTGATGTCCATCATACCCGGCATCTTGCCATGAATGACCATCTTTTCGAACAACTCCGGCGTCGTTTTTAGGACGCAATCGGCGTTATCGATGGTCTTACCGATTTCCACGGTACAGGCTTGCGGGGTCAATTTAACCGTGTACTTGAGATCCCCAATCGAAAAGTAGTACGACCTCGCCGCTTTCAGCACCCCCGCACGGTAACGAGTCGGCATTTGTTCGAACATTTCTGAAATTTTCGCCACGGAACCTCCGGAGCCTGTTTTACCACAGCCAACCCCCTTGAGTACCGATGACTACCACAACCGCCCTTGAAGCCGAACTACACGTCAAACGTGCTCATGAACTCCCCTACGAATCCGCACGCGAACGCGTCGAGGTGTTGGTCCCCGAGTTGATCCGACACAATCGGCTGTACCACGCCGAAGACCGCGCCGAAATTGACGATCGGACCTATGACCTGCTCTATCGAGAACTGGAGATCCTCGAACAGCGATTCTCCGATTTGATTCGCCCGGATTCCCCCACCCTTCGCGTGGGCGACCGCCCGATCGACGAATTGACGCCCTTCCCTCACCGCGTTCCCATGTTGTCGTTGTCCAACTCGCTGACGGAAGGGGAGTTCCTGGAGTTCGACGCCCGCGTTCGCAAACTGCTTGGATCGCCCTCGCCAACCTACCATGTCGAGCCCAAGTTGGATGGACTGGCTTGCGAGCTGATTTATGTCCACGGCCAACTCGAAGGCGCGGGAACCCGCGGCGACGGGGAAACCGGCGAGGACGTCACCCACAACATCCGCACCATCCGTGCGATTCCAAGCCGACTCTCCACCACAACACCGCCTGAACGCATCTCGGTGCGCGGCGAAGTCTTGTTCCCGCTCGAAGGGTTTCATCGGATGAACGCGGAACGGTTGTCCTCCGGACAAAAAGCCTTCGAAAACCCACGAAATGCAGCAGCCGGCACGCTGCGGCAGCTCGATCCTCGGATCGCTGCAGCCCGCCCGCTGACTTTTTTTGCATACGGAATCGGTGAATGTGACGGCTTTGACCTCCCTCAAATGCACGATGAGCAGCTGGCGCTCCTGGCTTCGTGGGGCCTCCCGGTCAACCCGCTGAACGCCGCTGCCGCCGACGGAGAGCAAGCCCTCACCGCCATTCGCAGCCTCGGAGCTCGCCGCAATGAGCTTCCATACGAAATTGACGGAGCTGTCGTTAAAGTAAACGACATCCAGATTCAAGCGAAGCTGGGATTTGTGACCCGATCCCCCCGCTGGGCTACCGCTTTCAAATTTCCGCCGATGCGGGTCACCACCCGTCTTGAAAATGTCGGCTTTCAAGTTGGGCGAACCGGCGCGGTAACGCCAGTGGCGTGGTTGGCCCCGGTGAGGGTGGGCGGCGTCACGGTTTCGCGCGCCACCCTTCACAATGCGGACGAGTTGGAGCGTTTGGACCTCCGCATCGGAGATCTTGTCGCCGTGGAACGCTCCGGAGACGTGATCCCAAAGGTCATCCTCGTCGTCCCAGAGGACGGACGAGAACTCCGTCCAAAGGTAACATATCCCGAGCGTTGCCCCGAATGCTCTACGCCGCTCACTCGGGACGCCGATGCCGTCGCCACCCGCTGCCCCAACACGGTCACCTGCCCCGCACAAATCCGCGCCGCCATTCGCCATTTTGGTTCAAGGATCGCAATGGATATTGACGGCCTCGGCGAAAAACTGGTCGATCAGCTAGTGGATGCCGGTTTGATACGCCGCGTTTCCGACTTATATGCCCTCGACCTCACTGCCGTCGCCAACCTCGAACGCATGGGCCCACGTTCCGCCGAAAACCTGTTGGCTGCCTTAGAAACCAGCAAATCGCGACCACTTGACCGGGCCCTCGTCGCCCTAGGCATTCCACAAGTGGGGGAGACGACCGCGAAAGATCTCGCTCGCCACTTTGGCACGCTCGACCAGATTCTATCCGCGGCGTCCACACCGAGCGCCCTTTCCGCCGTGCCGGGGATCGGGCCGATCGTCGCCGATGCCATACAGAAATTCTTCTCTTCCGACGCGAATTTGACCGAGATCGACTGCTTGCGTGCCAGAGGGGTCCAGTTTGCTCCCATCGCGCCGGCGCGCGCCACATCTGGTGCCGTGTCTGGAAAAACTTTCGTATTGACCGGCACTCTTCCGACCATGTCGCGCGACCAAGCCAAAGCGCTCATTGAAGCGGCCGGTGGAAAAGTGTCCGGTTCCGTGAGCAAAAAGACGGACTACGTCGTGGCTGGCGCCGAAGCGGGCAGCAAACTGGACAAGGCGCAAGAGCTCGGCGTCACGATCCTGGATGAAGCTGGGCTACAAACGATCCTCACCTCAGGTTAACGCTGCCCATTGACACCCCCCCGGTCGATCGGGATACGCTCTGCACCTCCCCGCGGTTCTTCTGAGCCCACCCCCGCCCCGCGCCCGCCCCGGACCCACCGATGCCCGTCGAACTGCAGAAGCTGCATCAGGCACC
>SYKL01000381.1 GCA_005797785.1 Pseudomonadota bacterium
GCGAGGCCCGCCTCGCCCGGGAGGATGGCTGGATCGAGGATGGTGGTGACCCCGCAGGCCAGGTACGCGCGCAAGTACTGGTCCATGAAGGCCGCGTGGTCGGCGGGCGTGTCCTCGCGCCAGGCCCCCCCAGGATCGAGCGAGAGGTGCACATGGCTGTCGATCAGGCCCGGACTCGCGGTGGCGCCGGCGCCGTCCAACACTTCGGCTCCGTCGGGAGCCACCAGATCGGATCCGATCGCCGCAATGCGGTCGCCTTGAATCAAGATATCGACGTTGTTTTGGACGGGAGCGCCGGTGCCATCCCAGAGCTGAACGTCGGCGATCAACAGGTCGCTGGCGGCGGCCAACGCGGTAAGCCACAACCACATCAACGCTTCCTGCGCGGGACCGGGGGAAATCGGGGCGCTTTGACCCCTATCCCGGCGCTCGGATCGGCGGGATGAACGATCGTGCGATAGCTTCTCGTGGGGGCATCATGGAATGGCGTGAATTTCATGTGGGCTGGGGAAACTTGGATTCCAATGGGCACATGCGCAACACGGCCTATCTGGACCTCGCGGTCGATGCGCGGATGATGTTCTTCCGGGATCATGGCTTTCCAAGTTCCGAATTCTCGCGGTTGCAGTTTGGTCCGGTGGTCAAAAAGGACGAGATCGAGTTTTTCCACGAGTTGAGGCTGTTGGATCGGGTGCGGGTTTCCTTCGAATTGGCAGGGATGAATGAGGAGGGCTCGCGGTTTCGGCTTCGGAATCGGTTCATGAACGACGCCGATCAAGTGTGCGCCCAGGTGACCACCACCGGCGGTTGGCTGGATTTAACCGTGCGAAAATTGAAGCCGCCTCCCGAAGGACTGTTGGCGGCCATGCAGTTGGTGCCGCGAACGGCGGATTTTGAGGATATCGTCTCAAAACGCGGTTGAGGTTTCGGTGGATACTTGGGAACTCGCCGATTGCAAGCTCGATCTTGGTCGCCAGCGGGTGTTGCGGGCGGGCGAGGAAGTGCCGCTCACCGACTTGGAAACCAAGCTTTTGGCGTATTTTCTGGCGCATCGCGATGTCCCGATCTCCCGAGATGAGCTTCTGACCGAGGTTTGGGACGCGAATGCGCGAAATGTGACCCGCGCCGTGGACAGCACCGTGATGCGGCTGCGCAGGAAGATTGAGAAAAATCCAACCGATCCGGAGCATTTGCTCGGTGTGTTTGGGGTTGGGTACCGGTGGGCCGGCGGGCGAAAGGCGGCCCCGGCGGCTGCTCCGGTGCCTCGGCGCGGAAGTTTCTTGGGGAGGGAGGCGGATCGGTTGGCGCTCTCAGCGCTGCTGCCGGGGATCACGACCATCGTGGGACCGCCGGGGATGGGTAAGACCCGGCTTGCATTGGAGATTTTGGACGGTTGGCCGGACGCGCGTTTCTGCGATCTGAGCTCGCTTCGTTCGTCGCCGGACTTTCCGCGAACGGTGCTGGCGGCATTGGGGATGGACGGCCGGGAGGCGGATGAAGCGAAGGTGGCCTCGGTCTTGGCCTCGCGCGAGGGGTTGTTGGTGATCGACAACTTTGAGCACCGGCTGGATTGCGCACCGATTTTGGGCCGATGGTCAAAGGTGGCACCTCTGATGCGGTTTTTGGTGACCTCGCGGGTGCCGTTGCAATTGGTCGGCGAACGGTTGTGGGCGTTGGAACCCCTGCAGGAAGCAGAGGCAGAAAGCTTACTTCTGGAGCGTGCGAGGGCGTTGGTTCCCGGGTGGGGCGCGGACGCGCACAATCTCAGGCAGATAGTAAACCAACTTGACCGATTGCCATTGGCGATCGAGCTCGCCGCGGCACGGGCTGCCTTGTTGGGACCGGAACAATTGCTGCAGCGGCTTTCTGAACGGTTTCGGTTGTTGGTGGATCCTCGCCAGGATGTGGAGCCGCGGCACCGCACGTTGCGGGCGGCGATCGGTTGGTCCTGGGAGCTGTTGACCCGAATCGAACAGTCGGTGTTGGTGCAGTGTTCGCTGTTTTGTGGCCCGTTTTCGGTGGAGCGTGCCGAGTCGGTGGTCGACGTTGGCGACGTCTGGTTGCTGGATGTACTGGAGTCGTTGCGCGCGAAAAGCCTTCTTTCTGCGAAGACTCTGCCCAACGGCGATCGGGCGTTGGTGATGTTGGAGTCGATTCGCCAGTTTGCGGCCGAGCAGACGATGCCAGGTGATGTTTTGACGCATCGGGAGCGCTTTCTCCGAGCGATGTCTCAACTCGTGGCGGAGACGCCACAAGGGCCGACCACCGAGGAGGTTCTCCGCTGGTCGTGGGAGATCGCCGATTTGGAGCAGGCGTTGGAGTTTGCCTGTGCGGCTACCGCTGCGGAGGAGGCGGCGAATTTGTGGGTAGCGGTGTCGCGGATCCGAAGTTCGATCGGACCTCCCGATGGGGGGCTGAACCGGACGAAGGACGTGTTGGCACTGGTCCAAGATCCTCGTCGATGGGTAGACATCGCCGAGCGGGCCGGCATGGGCTATTTCTCCATTCAGCGGAGTGCGGAAGGCCGGGTTCTTTTGGAACAAGCACTGCAAATGGCGGAACGGCACCAATTGGCCGCCAAGCGGGCGTCGGCGCACAGCTGGCTCGCTGCGGTCGACAACCGGGAAGGGGCGTTTGCCTCGGCGGAAGCGCACACCCACGCGTCGTTGGCGTTCGCGGAGCAAGCCGGTCTGGACGATGTTCGGGATCGCGCCTTACTTCTGCTCGGACAAATGGCGCGCCAAAAGAGCGATTTGGCGAATTCTCGGAGTTGCCTTCAGCGGGCGATCCATGGCAGCGCTCACCGACTGCTCGCGCGCGCGAACATGCAGCGGTCGTTGGGGCTCACCGAAACCGATGCCGGGAATTTTGAGGAGGCCAAGCGGTTGTTTGAGCACGCCTTGGAGTTTTACCAGTGGCGAAGCCCGCAAGCGGCGGGCGTCACTGCGGTGCTGTATGCAGGGGCGTGTGTGGCGGCGGGGGAGCTCGATCAAGCGGCCGCGCTGCTGGCGAAAGCGGACCCCAGGGAGTTGAGCGCCTACGACCGGGCCCACCTGTACCGCGTGCGGGGGCATCGGCTCGCCGCCTTGGGGGAGATCGACCAGGCCATCCTGGAGTATGACCTATCGTTTGCGGAGATCGATCCGGCAAAAAACCCGGTGGGATGCGCGGTCTGGGCAGTGGAATTGGCTGACCTGTATTGGTACGATAGAACGCCAAGGAGTCGTTTGTTGGCGACGGAGATCCTCGGCCGAGCCGCATCGTGGATGGAGCACATCGCTGTGGATTGGTTGCGATCCACCCTCGATGTGATGTTGTTGGTGGTGAAAAAAAGAGATGCGGTGGGAGCACTGCTGGCGGCTGAGGTTCAGTTGGGGGCATTGGGGCGACGCCCGGATCAGCTGATGATGACGTTTCGTGTAGGGGAATACTTGGATTACGCCGGCGATCGATCGGGCGCCACCGCGGCATTGGAGAGGGGTTTGGGGCGGTTGCAGGAGCTCGGACTTCCCGAGCAAGCGTTGGTGTCGCGGCGGTTGCGGCGCCTGCAACAGCGGCTGGCGGACGGCAGTGCCGAATCTAGAATTTACCTGGTATCCAGGTAGTATTTCGGGTTGACACAGGTTGGAACAGGCTGCGACGAGCGTTGCTCGGACTCTGCGCTAATTTCGAAGGCGCAAGGAGGTCGAATGCGTGCTCGTATTGGTACTTTGGTGGTTTGTTTGTTGGTGGCGGGACCGGCGTATGGATTTGGGCTGGGCGATGTGCTGAAGTCAAAGAAAGTGCCCAAAGTGGAGGGATCTCCTACGCAAGAGACGCCGGTGGCGCAGGAGACTCCGGTGATCGCAAAGGCCGATTTCGGGAGCTCCCACCCCGAAATTGTGCGGTTGGCGAGGGAGCGGTGGGGAGATTCCGCTTCGAATCTCGCGGGGGTCGCTAAGAAGTTTAAGGCGTCCGCGGACGATTTTGACGGACGATGGACGGCTTACCACGCGCGTTTGAAGGAGGTGGAGGCAGCGGTGGCGGCCGCGAAGGGCCTGGAACCCGCGGCGGCGGTCGCCAAGCTGAAGACGGTGATCACGCCGCAAACCCCCAATGAAAAGGGACAATTGGTTCCCAATCGCAAGCTGGTCGAGGTGTACGACGCCGAACGTGCAGCGGTGCTCGCCTGGTATGAGCTCGCGGGTAAGCAAGGGGACATGGGCGATTTGGCGGACGTGATCATGGCCGTGGGCGCGCGACGCCAAGTGGGCACCGACGCGGACACCGAACGGCTGTGGTTTATCGCCGAGGACGTCGACACTTTCGGCTCTTTGGACGATGGGATGACCGACGCCGATAATCAGTGGGTGACCACGCATGAAAAGGACGCTCATGCTGCATCCTTGGCACGGTTTGATGCCGCTCGTGGGGCGTTTGAGGGCTTGAAAGACGCCGGCGTGGCAAAGAACCCCTACCTTGGCACGGCGGATCTCAAAAAAGGCCAGTGGATGCTGTTTTTGGTAAACAAGGATGAGTTCAAGGACGGCGGAATTTCTGTGTACGCCAACCAGTCCTATGAATACCGATACGACTGCAAGATCACCAACATTCCGGACTATGTTGATCTAGTGTCGGGAAAAATCTGGTACAAAGAGAGCTGCAAAACCAAGTGGATCACTGATGTTCGAACCATGAAAGCTTCGCTTGCGGAGCCGGCTCCGGCCTGGACCGCCGGCACCTATGAGCAAATTTGGGTGGTCGGCAAAATTACAGCGGTTGGACCGAAGTGGGAGGCCACCGATGTGCGGGTGATCGACATGCGGTTCTACGAGCATCGGCCGATCTAGGAATAGTAAAGAGGTTGACCAATCCCAACGAGGACAGTGCATTTTGATGCAAACTCCGCGTCGGGATTCGTGTTACCCGCGGTGAGGCGAGGTGGGCATGCGTTGGTTTCCGGCACTGTTTTTGATGGCTTGTACGCCGGATGCACTGGATTCGGATGCGCCCGCTGGCCCGGAAGGCTTGGCGGTGGTCCATCAGGGCGACCCGGAACGCGCCGAAGCGGGAATGCGGTGGTTGACCGGGGAGACCGCAGGTAATTGGGGCTTTCCGTTGGTGGGCTTCCAGGCGCTGGGCTTTGTGACCGGCGGCGGCGGCTTGCTCTCCAACGAGGAATTGTGGACGTTGATGGTGGAACGCTACGGATTCGTTCCGAACCCTGAGGGATCGACGCTTCCGCCGTTGGGGGTCCGGTTGGCGGACGCGAGCACCCTGCAGATCACCTGCCTTTCCTGTCACGCGGATCGGGTCGGCGGCGAAACCATCGTTGGGACGGGCAATGGTTCGATCGACATGGAGTTTTTGGCGTCGGACCTGACCGTACTCGCGGACATGGCGGGTATTGATACACCGATGTCGTTGGACGGATTTAATGGCGGTCCAGGCTCCCATGACGCTTGGGGGCTTGGGTACAAGCTCACCGTGGATTCCTACCCCGGCGGCGAAAATGTAAATACCGACTACGGTTTTCAACAAGCCCCCGCTTGGTGGAGCCGCCGCTACAAGGAGAAGTTGTACACCGACGGGAGCGGCAGCGCCGATGGCGTGCGCACCATGGCAGCGATGTACCTTGGGTATGGAGCGAGCCTCGATCAGATTCAAGCGATGGAAGCGGACACCGAGGATGCCTGGCACACGATGGTGCTGCTCGAATCTCCCGCTTGGCCGTTTGGTGGGATCGACGCGGAGCTTGCGTCGCAAGGGGAGCAGGTGTTTGAGACCACCTGTGCCCGTTGCCACGGGAGTTATTCCGGTGGCGTGTACCCAAATCAGGTCGTGGCCCGCGCGGAAATCGGCACCGATCCTTTGCGATCGGAGGCCATGGGCCCGGACGAGGCGGCCTGGATTCAAAACGGATGGTTTGGCGGGGACAGCACCTTTGAGGCGACCGACGGTTATCTTGCGCCGGTTCTTCATGGGGTTTGGGCGACCGCACCTTACTTTCACAACGGAAGCGTGCCCACCATCGCCGATGTGTTGAACTCCACCGGCCGACCTGCCGCCTGGCAGAAGACGGGGCGAGATGCCGAGGATTACGATCAGGAACGTGTTGGACTGAAGTTCGACGAGGTGGATCCGGGTTCGGTGGGCGGCGATGCGGCGCGCAAGGTGACCGATACCACCAAAGAAGGCATGAGCAATGCGGGTCATACCTTCGGCGATGCGTTGAGCGACGACGATCGTCGGGCGGTGTTGGAGTATTTGAAGCAGCTGTAGGCTTGAGGCGTTTCGCGTTTTGGGGGGCCGGCCGCGGGTCGCGACCCGAAAATGCGAGGGCTTGCTGTTCGAGCCGTGCGTCGGGTATCCCCAGATGTCCGACCCGTGTGGAATAGTCAGCTTGGTTTACTATCCAAGCAGGCGTAGCGCCGCTTGATTCATCGAATTGGCCTGTCCAAGCACCGCTACCCCCGACTGTTGCAGAATTTGGAACTTTGCCAACTGCGCGGTTTCATAGGCAAAATCGGCGTCGAGAATGCGCGATTTGGCCGCGGAGAGGTTTTCGGTGTAGGTGGTGAGGTTGCGTTGGGTAGATTCCAAGCGGTTTTGTTGGGCGCCGAGGTCGGAGCGGAAGCTGCCGACCGACTGCAAGGCGGTGTCGATGACGCTCAATTGTGCGCGTGCAACGTTGGCGCTCGAAATGGCGGATGAGGAAGAGATCGCCGTGAGCCCGAGCCCGTCGGCGGTGAGGTTTGCAGTTTGGAGAACGATTTTCTGCCCGTTTCCTGCGCCGACTTGAACGTCGACCCCGGTGTCGACGGCGCCGGCGCCGGCGTCCACTTGAAAGGAGAACGGGCTTCCAAACATGCCACCCAACAACGCCATCGGAATGTAGGACATCGAATACGAGGCCCCTGGGTCGACGCCCAGCGAAATCCCAAGTCCATCAAAATTGAGGGCCAGCTGGGTGCCGGGAGCGTAGACGCCGCCTTCATCGGTCGTATAGTCGGCCAACGCCAACATGTCGATGGCGTCGGTGCCGCCGGGGCCGGTCAGGGTGAGGAGGTTGTTGTTTTGGTCCATGCCAAAAGTGTAGGTACCAGCAATCGCATTGACGCTCAGGGATGTGATGGTCTGCCGGAAATCCATGTTGCCGAACGTGAACGACTGCAGGGGGGCCGAGCCATTGATTCCGGCGAGCATCTCGTTGAACGTGAAAGCGGAGTTGGAGGAGTTCAGTTGGATGTCGATGTTGTTGTCGAACTCGATCTTGATGTTGAAGCCGTCCGGCCCAAACGAGCCCGAACTGTCGGTAAAGGCCGTTACCCAGCTGGAAATGACGCCGTTGGGGTCGGTCACCCGGAGGCGATTGTTCGGCATGTCGACCTGGATGCTGTAGGCCCCCGCCGCACCGCTGCCGGGGGTATTGGGGGAGGCAAAACCCGACACGGTAGCCGCGCCCATGGTGGCGGTCGGATGGGAGCTATCGGCATAGCCTCCTCCCCAAAAACCGAGACCGTTGGAATACACGATCGACGACGGGCCGATCGTCTGTCCCACCGAGAGTCCGGTGGTGGATGTGCCCATCGACTGACCTGCGGTAAGTAGGTTAGTTCCTTGCCATTCGGTGGTCTGGGCGACGCGATCGATCTCCCGGCGAAGGGTGTACACCTCCTCGGAAATGTAGCCGCGTTCGATGGAGCCGAGGGTCTCGGAGGACGCTTGAACCAGAAGTTCTTTCATGCGTTTGAGCATGTTGGCCACTTCGTTGGAGGCGCCTTCGGCGACCTGGATCAACGAAATTCCGTCGTTGGTGTTGCGGATCGCCTGGCGAGAAGCCCGGAGGTCCGCATCCATGTTCTCGGAAACACCCAACCCAGCCGCGTCATCGGCGGCGCGGTTGATGCGCAGGCCGGTGGACAAGCGCTCAAAGGTTCCTTGGAGCGAGCGCGACGTCAGCGCAAGCGAGCGTTGGCCCTGTAGGGAAGCCAAATTGGTGTTGACCACGAGCGACATGCTCCCCCCGCTTCGAACTTGTCGGTACGCCGGGAGTTGTGGTTGAGGGATTTATGAACTTACTTGGATCGTCAACCAAGCAGGCGCAACGCCGCCTGACTCATCGAATTGGCCTGTCCAAGCACCGCAACGCCGGATTGCTGCAGAATTTGAAACTTGGCCAGCTGCGCCGTTTCATAGGCAAAGTCGGCATCGAGAATGCGCGACTTGGCGGCGGAGAGGTTCTCCGTAAACGTGGTGAGGTTGCGTTGGGTAGATTCCAAGCGGTTTTGTTGGGCCCCGAGCTGCGAACGAAAGGTGCCGACGGAATTCAGTGCAGTGTCGACGACGGCCAATTGACTGCGTGCGACCGAAGCGCTGGAAATTGCGGAGGCCGAGGAGATGGCGGCGAGGCCGAGACCGTCGGCGGTGAGGTTGGCGGTTTCGAGAACGATCTTTTCGCTGTTGTGGACGCCGACTTGAACGTCGATGCCGCCGTCCCCTCCGTCACTGCCGGTGACTTGGAATGAAAACGCCGGTCCGGCGAATCCACCAAGAATGAACCCGGGATACGAGGCGAGGGCGTAACCGGCCCCCGGATCGAAGGAGATGGCGATGCCGAGCTGGTCAAAGTTGAGGTTGAGCGAAGAACCTGGAGCGAATACGCCTTCTCCCATGGCGACGTAGTCGGCGAGACCCTCCAGGTTGACGCTTTGGCTGCCCCCCGGTCCCGACAGCGTAAGCACAGGATTTTGAGAATCGCTGTTGAAAGAGAAGGTGTAGGTCCCCACCGCCGCCGAGTTGATGCTGCTGCTGAGTACGGTCAGATCGACGTTGCGATTGGCGAGGGCGACGGTCGACATCGCCCCGTTGCCGTTGGCGGCGGTCATGAATTCGGCGAAGGTGAAGGGGGTGGTGCCATTCATCTCAAGCTGAATGCCGTTGTTGAAGCTGAGCTGTGCGAACGGACCATTGGTGCTGACACCGCTCTGAGTGAACGCGCCGGTGATCCACCCCGAGGGTGCCGAGGAGGGGCTGACCAGCCGCACGCGGTTGTTGGGAACATCCACCTCCAAGGTGTAGGTTCCGACCTCGAGTCCAGAAAAACTCTGCTGTGTATAGGCGAAGGCGCTGACCGTCGCAGTACCGATGGTCTGGGTCGGGTGGGAGCTGTCGGCGTAACCGCCGCCCCAGAAACCGGTTCCGGCGTTGGTGATGAAGGAGCCCGGTCCGTAGGTGGACCCGACGTCGAGGCCGACCGCGGACGAACCCAGGCCCTGCGAAGTGAGCAGTTTGGTGCTCTGCCATTCCGTGGTGTTGGACACCCGGTCGATCTCTTGGCGGAGGGTGTATACCTCTTCCGATATATACGCGCGCTCGGTGGAGCCGAGGGTCTCCGAGGAAGCTTGAACCAGCAATTCCTTCATGCGCTTGAGCATGTTGGAGACTTCGTTTGCAGCGCCCTCGGCGACCTGAAGCAACGAAATCCCGTCATTGGTATTTCGAATCGCTTGGCGGGAGGCGCGAAGATCCGAATCCATGTTTTCGGAAACGCCGAGGCCGGCAGCGTCGTCGGCGGCACGGTTGATTCTGAGGCCCGACGAAATGCGCTCGAAGGTGCCTTGCATCGATCGGGTCGTCTGTGCAAGCGACCTTTGGCCCTGCAGCGCAGCCAAATTGGTGTTGACGACCAGCGCCATCTGTGGATCTCCACCGGCCCTATCGGTACTGCGGGGGCGACTTTGAGAGTTTTTGCACTTTTGCGTGGCGTACGGTTGTCGGTCCGCTGTGGTAGCCTCTCTGCTATGAAAACTGCATGCATGATTCCGTTTGCGCTGTTGGGGTTGGCTGCCTCTCAATCCGCTTTAGCGGCTACTTATTTTGTGGATCCCGACTCGGGCGACGACGGGCACACGGCGCTGGAAGCGCAAACGGAGGGTACCCCCTGGAAAACCTTGACCCATGCGTTGGCGACGGCGGTCGCGGGGGATGCAGTCTACCTCTCGGAAGGGACGTTCAGCGCCGACTCAGGAGAGCAGTTTCCCCTGGTACTGGTGGAGGGGGTACAGATCGTCGGTCAGTCGCAGGAATTGACGGCGATCGCCGCGCCGGAGGATGGCACCGCCGTCTTCGTTAACAATGGTCCTTTGTCCTACAATACCGTGGTTTCGGATCTTAAGATCACCGTTGATACTGAGCAGCCCGAGTGGTTTGTGGATGGGTTTGAATTCAGCGTTGCTAACGGTCAAGTTGGGTTGGTCCTAAGCCGCGTCCACTTTGATGCGGCGATCGCCACGGCCCTCTCAGTGGAGTCCATCGGCAACGCTGGCGTCTTTTCGCCGTTGGTGGAAGACAGCACCTTTGAATCGTTCGTCGGTGTTTCGGTGTTTTCCAACTCGGCGAACGATGTGCAGATCGGCGGCGGCTATCTCAGCAATGAATTCCGATGCCTGGAATATGCCGTGCTCTACTATATTGCGGACGGCGAAAATCTTGACTTTGCACCGTTCTTTTATGGGAACACCATCGAGGGGGGGTACGGTGGTTTGATGCTCGGAGCGAGCGGCGGAACCGGAGCGCTCTTTTTTGAGCCGTTCATTCAGGAAAATGTGTTTTCCGAGATCGAAATGGGTTTCCCGCTTCAGGCGCAGGTGGGCGGTAGCCAGCATGACACCGTGTCGTTTTCCCCGGTATTGCTGTCCAACAAAGTGGAGCTGTTGGAGGACCCGGATGGCGATGTGGATGCCGTCAATGTGATCTTTGAGGGAGACACCAACGTCCACGTGACCGGAACCGTGTCGGTCCGCAACAATGAAGTCAGCAGCCCGTCCCACATGGGGAGCGGGATCTCGGTGTGGTACTACACCAGCTCATCGGACACGGTCGTCCAGTATTTTGACATCGATCACAACCGGGTGGACGGCTTTGCCACCGGGCTTGATGTCGCGATCAGTGATCTGGGGGATTCAACAGGGGAGCTCGACCTCAGCGTGGTCGGAAACACGTTGGTCGGGCCGACGTATGGGATTCGAATGTACTTTACGCCATATGCAGAGGTGCAATTTCGCGGGCAACTTTCCGGAAATGTGATCGAAACCGGATACTTCGGCATTTGGGCATGGTTGGATCACCAACAGGACCTCAGCGCCAACCAGCTGTACATCTCGGACAATCTGGTGACCGAGGCGGATCAAAGCGGGATTGCGTTGATGTCGGCGGGCGTCGATGAAACGACCGTCAAGGTGTGGGGCAATGTGGCTTCGGATCTGGACGGCATCGGGTTCACACAGTTTGGGATGTTAAGCGATCAACCGATGATCGACGAGGCGTGGCCGGCCGATCTCGGAGGTGGGGATCTGGATTCCCCCGGAATGAACCGGTTTGAGAATCTTGGTGAATTTGCATTGCATAGTGGAAGCGATCATACCGTATATGCAAAGTACAACGATTGGGGCGTGACGAGCGGGATCGATGACCTGATCTACGACGACGAGGAAGGCGGCGGCGACTATGCAATGGTGGACTTTTCCGAGCCGTTGGCGGAGGCCCCGGTGGCCAACGTGCAGATGTCGTTGGACACGGCGATCGCCTACGATGCCGAACCGAGTGGTGTTTCCGTCGGCGACGAAGTGGAATTTTCAGCCTACATCGACAATTCTGGAACCGCGGGCTGCCCGGTGGCATGGTTGGATGCGGACGTATCGGAGAACGGAGACCTCATGACGGTGTCCACGTCGAAAGGCATGGGGTTTGACTTCAACCAAGAACAAGGTTCGATGGGAGTGGGTTTGCAGTGGATCGCTGCCGGCGAAGGCATTTCGGTCACC
>SYKL01000382.1 GCA_005797785.1 Pseudomonadota bacterium
CCAGGTTGTAGATCCTGTATCCGGTATGCTCCGGTTTCGTCGGTTGTCGAATAAGTGTAGCTCAATCGCCGATCGTACGCCAACACATAGGCGTTCGCGACCGGTTCTCCGGCGGCATCTACTACCGTCCCCGTCATTTCAGCGGCGAATGCGGAAGCAAACCAGAAGATCATGACTTGGGCTCGTTGGTTTCCAAGACCGGGATCGGGGTTGCGGATTCCGTGGTCGAACGGGCCAATTCTTGCAATGCGGTTCGGTTATCGGCGACTCGGGCGAGATCGTCCCCAAACCACCGCGCCATGGTTTCGGCCACTTCTGCGGCCCGCCGGGTGGCTTCGGGGCTGGCCGTCCCCTCCCCTCCGACCAATCCGATGGCGCGATACCCTTGGTTGAGTGCGGCTCTTGCATCACTGATACCGACACGATCGACGGGGGAGATCATCACCCCGGCCCAGGAGAGCCGCTCCACCAAAGCGGGCCCGGTAGGCCGATGGTGTTGGGGAAACAGTGGCCCTTCGGCGACCGCTGCCTGCAATGGCGGACGGCCAGGGTCGTCGAACGAGATCACGAGAACGGGGTCGACGAGCGTCTTTTGGTGAAGCTGAAGAAAGGCTTCCATCCCCCCTTGGTAGGCGCGTCCGCATCCTGTAAAGGCAAACCACAGATCGACGCCCGGAATCGGACGGTCACGAAACTGGCGCATCAACTCCAGCAATGCCGCCGGCCCAGAGGCTTCGTCGACCCCCGAGCCCTGCCTTCGGTGGGCCAGCAGGCCGAGGCCAAACCCGAGGGCCAGAATGATCAGCGAGACAACGTAGATTTCTCTGGTGCGCGGGCCGCCCGTCTCGCCGAGGGAACGCAACAAGAGCATCACGGTGATGGTGATCGCCGCCGCAAAAGTGACCCGCATCGCCCGTTGTCCGCGAACCCAAGGCAGCGAAAACCGCCAACCGGGCGCATCCAAGGGTGCCGCGAAAATAACGGTTCCCAAGGCGCTTTCTGCTTTGCGCCGTACGACCAGATTGTAGCTCGCCCATTTCGGGAGCATCCAGCGGAAAAGGCTTGTTTTCCCGGCTCCCTCGGCCATCAAACTGAGCGTGGTGACCGCGGCAAACGCGAGCGCAATGTGGGGTTTCCAAAATCCCAGGATCCCCGCCAAAACCAGGCACAAATCGTGAAGTCCCAATACCAGCGATGGTGCAACGTGGGCGACAAATCCTTCGATCCGACCGGCCAAACCGCCCGGAAGCCGCTCGCGCACCGCGTGTAGAATGGCGCGCTCTCCTTCGGACCCGGCGAATCTTCCCGGGATCTTCGAAAGGACGTTCATGTCTGCGGCGATGCGCTCGTTGTTTACCACATAGTCTCCGCGGACAAGGTAGCACAATGCACCGCACCCTTGCCTCCACCCCCGCGGATGTCCTAAGGTGGTGCGGACAAAGGCGGATGTGCATGCGGTACATGGGCAGGGAATACACGGGCAAGGGTGTGGTGGTCGCCATTATTGATTCCGGGATCAACCGAGACGATCCTCGGTTGGCTTCCGCGGAAATCGAAGGCTGGTCGATCACCTTGGGCGCCACGGGCCACGCCTTGCTGTCGGGTGATTATCGCGATGAAAACGGGCATGGCACCGAGATGGCGGTGGCCGTTCATCGGTTGGCGCCCGGTGCGAAACTGTTGGGCATCAAAATCATGGGCGAACGCCTCCGCGCCGCCGCGGAATTGATGGCCGCCGGGATTGAAATCTCCCAACGTAATGGTGCGCGCGTCATCAATTTGTCCCTTGGTACACCAAATATGGGTAAAGCGCTCTTGCTGTCCGATTGCGTAGGAAATGCGGTGGAACATGGATCCATCGTGCTCGCGGCCGCGCATCCCAAGGGAGAACGCGTCTATCCGGCGGATCTCCCCAACACGGTGGGTGTGGCGTCCCACGAGGACTGCCCATTGGACAAGTTCTATTACTTTGCGCCATCGCGGTTTTCGAAGAAAGAATGGGGATTCTTGTCCGGCAAATTCCTGACGCACGGCTTTGGAATGCGCGCGGACGGCGAACCTGGAAAATACCGGGGATCCGGCATTGCCACGGCATACCTTTCAGGCATGACCGCGGCGCTCTGCGAGGCCAATCCGGCGACCACGGCACAAGAACTGGTAGAGTTGCTCCAAAGGCAGGCTTTGGTGCCGACCCCTGAGCTCGGCTACGCGTGAGCTTCGCCCTCCTTCTGCTGAATTTGGCCGTTGCAACCGTTCCCGACACCTACGGTGCCGGGGCTCGTTCGATGGGCATGGGAGGCGGCGGCATCGCGATGACCGCGGACCCTTCGGCTGCACAGATCAATCCCGCCGGTTTGTATGAAATCCGTCACCCGATTTTGGCGGTTGGCGCCGCCGGCGTGATCCCCACCATGAAGGATATTCCTGATCTCTGGTGGGACACCAACCGCGATGGCACCGTGGACGAAAATGATCCGCCTCTGCAATATTCGGCGCAGGTGGACAATTCCGTGGGTGGATTTGGTGGGATCGGACGTCCGTTAGGGCCGAGATTCGCCATGGGTGCTTCATTTTACATCCCTGCGCAACGCCTGCTGCGGTTCAGCACCGTCGAACCCGCTCTGCCCAACTACTTTATGTACGACAATCGCACCCAGCGGTACGCTGTTTCTGCGGGGTTGGCGGCGCAAATTGTCCCCGGGCTCAATGTCGGGGCCGGCGTGGAAATTGTCCCGTCCGCCAAACTCGATCTTGCGCTCACCATCGATGCTCAAGTCGTGGGATCGGGCACCGAAGGCGAAGAACTTTCCGATTTGGTGGGCGATGTGACCGTCGACGTTCATGAGCTGAACGCCGATGTGGTGCCTGGCGTGGCACCGACCGCAGGTCTGCAATTTCATTTGGGAGAATACGTACCCGCAGTGAAAGGTCTTTGGTTTGGTGCATCTTTTCGGGGATCGGTGGCCCTGCCGATCGATGTGCGGCTCGATCTGCAAGCAAATATTTCCGCTGAAGATATTGGGGATTTGGAGCCGATCGTTATCGCTGCGCTGTTGGACACGGGGCTCACGCTGACCGACCACTATGTTCCGTTGCGGGTGGGCATGGGTGCGGCGTATCGCCCGGGTAAAATACTGAATGCATACGCGGACCTGTACTGGACGAATTGGCGGCCAATGACCCTCAATGTGGCCCGCCTGACTTCGGTCAACGTCACGGCCCCCTTGGTGGAGCTCGACGACGCCATCGTCGACGGCAACCCCTATGACGTTACTCTAACCCCGGTTTGGAGCGTACGAACCGGTTCGGAGTTTCTGCTTCCGACCGTGAATTTGAAAAACAAATTCAAATACCTCAAAACGGCGGTTCGGGTGGGATTTCAATACGAGCCGTCCCCTTTGCTGACCCAAGGGACCACCAGCGCTTTTTTAGACACCGATCGGCTTGGATTTACGGCGGGAGCAGGCGTCGAGTTTTGGGATCCGCTGCATTTGTTCAACGGACCGATGCACATCGATGTGTTCGGGCAGTTTCACCTGTTGGCCTCCGGCACCCTGCCTCGGTCAGCGGATACGCCAACGGCGGGTTATCCCGTTGCAGCATCGGGAATTCCGATCGGCGGAACCATTGCTGCCTTTGGTGGCCAGTGGACCTTCGAATATTAGTGGCGATCGACCGGCAGAGGTGCTGGGAGTGACCGCGAAGCGACGAACGGTGGGCCGCCTTGCCCCCACGCCATCGGGCGAGCTGCATCTAGGCAATGTGCTCGCCTTTGGGGCGGCGTGGCTGGCCACGCGCGCCGACGCGGGAGAGTTGTTGCTCCGCATCGAGGACGTGGACACCACACGCAGTCGGGAACATTGGGTGGAAGGCCTGAAAAACGACCTGGACTGGCTAGGGATCCATTGGGATCGCGAAACCCCGCGGCAATCGCTGCGGACCTATCAAGCCGAATTGGAGAGCTTGGGCGGTGTTTATTATTGCCGTTGCACCCGTGCGCAATTGGGTGGACTCCCCTACATGGGCACCTGTCGGCTTCAGAATCATTCGGAAGGAGCGGTGCGATGGGAGGTTCCACCGGATCCGATCGCTTTTGAAGATCGGAAGTTTGGTCCGCAGAGGGTACAACCCGTCGACTTCGGCGATCCCGTATTGAAGCGATCGGACGGCTGTTTTTCGTACAATCTGGCGGTCGTGGTCGACGACATTCGCGACGGGGTGACTCAGGTGGTTCGCGGCGCTGACCTGCTCGAGTTTACGGCGGTTCAAATCTCTTTATGGCGAGCGTTCGGTTCCAAGGAGCCGTCCTTTCTTCACACGCCGATGGTGCTCGGTCCCGATGGGAAGAAATTGTCCAAGTCCCACGGTTCTTTGTCGATTCGTGCCCTTCGCGAAAGTGGGAAATCGCCGCAAGACGTCTGGCGAAAAGTGCTCCCGTGGCTTGGATTGCCCGGCGACGACTTGCATGCGGCATTGCCTTTTTTCCGCCCGGAAATAGGTCCTGTTGGACCGATACAAATCGATGCCGCTGATTAAATGGCGTAACCAAAGGCGCGCACAGGCTATTCTGTTTCGGCGGAGGGGCGATGCGGTGGTTGGCGTTGGTGTTGGTTTTTGCCGGTTGTAAGAAGGGAACCCTGGGCGACCCCAAGGCGGATCCGGACTACCACGGGATCGAACTCCCCACCGCGGATCCGGACGAGCAGCTGAACGGAAATTTGGCCGCTGGCACCGAAATCACATTGGACTGGGCGGAGCAGCCCGAGGTCGCGTGTTGGCCTGCGACCGAAAACGACAATTTTGAAGGGCCCCACGTGTTCTTTGAGATTTCGAAAGAGGGCTTTGGGGACATCTTTATCGAGGTTCAGCCCGAGTCCGATGTGGATGTCAGCATCTATACGATCGAATTTTCGGACGAAGTGCAAGAACCCCCAAATGTAACCGGCAGCCATCGGTGTGAGGCCTCCTACGCCGATGTTACCGGGAGCAATCCTGGCCAGCCGGAAGCGGTGGAGCTCCAAGGCTTCCCGGAAAAGACCATTCTTCTTGGGGTTTCCGGTCCGAGCACCGAGGACACCGGGACTTTTGAAGTGAACATCTGGCGCCAAGAGGGCGATTTCGACGCTGAATAATCGCTACTTTTCCCCGTTTCGGAGGGACTTGATTCGGACGACCTCCGGCTCGGAATCCTCGAGGTGTTGGCTCAAGTCCGTCATTTCCTCGAGGCTCACCAGCTCGGTCTGATCGTCGGTCTCGACAATTTCCGTGGCGTCGTCGGGTTCTAACGGGGAAAGCAACGTCAATTCCGCATCCAACGACGGGATCCGATAGTCGAGGTTTTCGGTTCGGCCGGCCCAAGTGGGCTCTTCGAAGGCGACCAAAAGCCCCTCACCTGCGTAGAATTCCGCCAACAGAGCGAGCATTTCGGGATCTTGGGGTACCACCGTCAGCAGCTGTCCAAACCGCCACATGGTGAACCCGTGGAGCAGGCGTTGGTGGGTGTCGTCGATGATTCGGGGATCGCCAAAATCCAGCACAAACGGGAACCCTCCCGGATCCACCACTCGTGCGAGGAAACGGCCGTCACGGCCAGAACGAAGCGTCAACCGAAGCATTTCAACCGTTTAATCGCTCTCCATCGTAGGGGCATCGTTGGCGCCGTCACACGATGGTCAACCTCGCGTAGGCACGGTTACAACATGGGGATCTCTGCGCGATCGAGGCGGAGTTTGATTTCGGTGAGCACGCGTTCGCGCACGGTCATGTAGTCATCGGTCGCGCACCACACGTGCACCAGCCATTCGACCTTGGCGCCGACTGCGTTGAGAACGACCTCTTGAGCGGGATAACCCCGGCAGTCTTGCGTCTTCGCCGCTTCCAAGAGAAGCCGGCGCACCTGGTCGAGATCGGCCGTAGGTCCGACGTAAATCGTGAGATCGATTCGACGGGCGGGATGATGGGTCGCATTTTCGATGTTGGCGCGAAACACTGCCCCATTGGGGAGCATTAATCGACGATTGTCGAAGGTGTCGAGTCGAGTGACAAAGAGCTCGATGTCGTATACCCGGCCGGTAACGCCAGCAACGGTGATGGTGTCGCCAGCGCGAAACGGCCGAAACAGCATCAGGAGGATTCCCGCCGCAAAATTGCCGAGCGAGTCCTTGAATGCGAGGCCGATCGCTACGCTAGCCCCACCCAGCACGGTCGCGACATTGGTGGTTTCAATGCCTATGGTGCCCAACGCGGCCAGCATGGCAACGCCGATGATCAGCCAGTAGGCGACATTTCCGCCGAACCGAGTCAGCGTGGGGTCAGCTTGGGCACGATCGAGGCCGTTTTTGACGGCCTGCCGGGCCAGCCCTGCCATCTTCCAGGCGACGATCAGGACGAGGAGCGCTCCGACCGCTCGCAGGCTGTAACGCCCGATGGTGTGGGTCATTTCGCTGACCTGGGCGAACCCATTCATGATCCGTCAAGCTCCTTTACCAACCACTCCACCGCCGCTTCGGGCTCCACATCCGTGAATCGGTACCCGCTCTCGAGCAGCCGTCGAGGGACCACCCGCATGGAGGCGAGGAAGAAATCGTCCGCAAGCTCGCCCAACGCCCCACGCAATGCCCACTTTGGGGCATGCGCCAACACGGGCCGGTGCAGAGCGCGACCGAAAGCGCGCGACCATTCTTTGTTGCGCACGGGCTCTGGAACGCTCGCGTTGTAGGCACCGTGACAATCGGGGCGATCGAGCAGGTGAAGGAAGGCGCCGACGGTGTCTCGGATGGTCATCCAGGGGATGAACTGACGCCCGTCGCCAAGCCAGCCGCCGATGCCCACGCGGAATGGCTTTACAATCAGCGGAAAGGCGCCTCCGGTGGCGGCCAGAACAATCCCCATCCGAAGGACGGCGGTGCGGCTTCCGAGCGTTTGTGCGCCCAGCAGGGCGTCCTCCCACGCGACCGCCAGTTCGGCGAGAAAGCCCGTCCCCGGTGGGGATTCGTCGTCGATCAGGTCTTCGCCTCTGGAACCGAACCGACCCAAATGGCCAGCGCCAAGGAACACTTTGGGTGGTCGATCCACTTTGGCGAGGGACTGCACCAATGCTTTAGCGGTATCTACCCGGCTTTCAACGAGAATCTTTCGACGGGATCGCGTCCACGGGCGATCGGCGATCGGTGCGCCCGCCACATGAAATACGGCGTCGAGCCCGTTGAGTTTCGCTAGGTCTAACGTGCCTTTTATGGGGTCCCAACGCACTTCGCTTGGGGTGCGCGGGGGGCGGCGGGTCAGCAGCAGCACCTCGTCACCGCGAGCGGTCAAGGCCTGAGCCAGGGCCGTGCCAATCATCCCGGAACCGCCGGCGATCGCAATACGCACCTTACCCCCAGTCGCGCCTTCTTACGGTGCTTCGCGTTTGCAGGCAACCCTGTCGATGTGACAGTCGGTATCGCCGATTCCGTCGCAAGCTTCGACTGGTGGGGCCAAACGGGATACAGGGGTCCGCATTGGGAGACTCATGTCATCATCGGAACCGACCACAGAACAGGGCAGCGCAGACGGAATTGCCGCTCCCCAAGCCTCGATTGAAGAGACCGCGGAACACTACACGCCTACGGGCGCCGATTACGTCAGCGATCGCGATTTTGTCGATTTTCCAATTTCCGCTGAAGTGGCACGAGCCATCTTGGAAATGGGATACCGCACCGCTACGCCGGTTCAAGCAGCGACGATCGAACCCGCACTCGCCGGAAAGGACATGTTGGTGCGCGCCAAGACGGGCACCGGCAAGACGGCTGCATTTTGCATACCTATCGTCGAACGCATTGCGGACGGAGAGCGCCGGCCAAAAGCGGTGATTTTGTCACCGACGCGCGAGCTTGCACAGCAAACGGCCGACGAGATCACCGGCCTGACCAAGTACCGTGACATCACGCATGTGTGCTTGGTAGGTGGGGTTCCCATTGGTCCCCAGGAGAAGCTTCTTGCCGATGGCGCATCGATCATTGTTGGCACGCCTGGGCGGATCATCGACCACGTTCGCCGCGGAAATTTGAATTTGAGCGCTGCGGAAATTGCATGTCTCGATGAAGCTGATGAGATGCTGTCCATGGGCTTTTATGAGGATGTAACTTCTATCCTCGATATGCTCCCAGCGGACTCGCAAAAGCTGCTGTTCTCGGCAACGATCAGCCCGGCTACCGAGCGGGTGATCAACAAATACATGCGTTCACCCGATAGTATTCTCCTGTCCACCGACGCGGATCAGGTCGAAGGCATCGAGCACGTATTGTACGAAAGTCCCCCGGGCCAGCACAAAGTGCGCTCGTTGTTGTATCTCCTGGATCTGGAAAACCCACATTCCGCCATTATCTTCTGCAATACGCGCGAAGATGCCGCCACGGTTTCGAGCTTTCTGGATCGCCAAGGGTTGGACGTTCAGCTGTTGTCCGGGGAGCTTCCCCAGGCCCGTCGAAACAAGGTGATCGGGCAGGTCAAACGCGGCGAAGTTCGGTTCTTGGTGGCTACGGACGTCGCCGCCCGAGGGTTGGACATTTCCGATCTCTCGCATGTGATCCAGTATTCCCTGCCCCAAGATCCGTCGATTTACCTGCATCGCACTGGGCGAACGGGACGAATTGGGAAAAAAGGGACTGCATTGGCGCTGGTGGGCGGCCCCGACATTGGTACCCGCCGCACACTGGAAAATCAGCATCATATCAAGTTTGTGGAGAAGGCGTTCCCTGAGCCCGAGGAATGCTTGCGACGTCGTGTGGATCGTCAAGCGGAGCAAATTCGTGAGGCGATGGGCTCTTTGGTGTTTGAGTCCTACCTTCCGACTGCTCGCGCATTGATGGCCCGAGAGGGTGGCGATGCGTTGATTGCGGCCGCACTTCGGGCGTTTTTCCAGTGGGATCGGACCCGTCGAATCGCGATGGGACAAGTCGAGGAAGCCGAAGAAGTGGTGGAGACGCGGGTGGAGGCGAAGGGCCGTCGGCCGCTGCTGCGCGATCGCGAAGAACGCAAAGCCCGGCCAGAGCGCTCCGAACGTTCCGAGCGGCCAGAGCGGTCGGAGCGCCGCGACAAACCCGAGCGACGCGATCGTGGCGAGCGCGATCGGATCCGCAAGCCCGTTCGGCAAAGCCCATTGGATGCCGATTTGGACGACCTCGATGCGCTCTTGGTCGAGGATTCCACGGTGCTTCTGGACGTGGTCGACGGGGATGCGGCGTTGACCGCGTCGGACGATGCCGGCGACGACAAGAAGAAGCGTAAGCGTCGTCGCCGCAAGAAGAAGGGCTCGGAAGACGATTCATCCGTCGAAGGCGAGGAGACGGAATCCGCCGCTGTCGACTTCGATTTGGACGATGCGCTGCTCTTTGATGAGGGGCCGACCACGCCCGCTCCGGCGGCGGTGGAAGCGAAACCCGCTGCCAAGCCTGCTCCGACCGTGGTGGAAGCGAAACCCGCTGCGAAGACCGCAAAAACTGCCAAAAAAGCGGCCAAACCTGCCGCGGTGGTGGACGACCTTGATCTGGACGCCGCCCTTCAGGTGGATGCTGAGGAAGAGGCGCCTAAGAAGCCGCGCGCAAAGCGTACTCGCAAGCCGAAGGAAGCCCCGACGGAAACTTCCGAGCCCGCGGCTGAAATTTCCGACCTCGACGCCCTGTTGTCGCTCGACTGATGGGCACGCCCGAAGCGGTTCTTGAAACCCTCAAGTCGTGCCGATCGATTCTGCTGACCGGGCCCGCGGACCCGGACGGCGACAGCATCGGCGCTTGCTTGGCTCTTCAGCGTTGGCTGCGCCACCAGGGGTTGAGCGTCGAAGTGACCGGCAACCCCGGGTATCGGTACTCTTGGATGCCGGGTGCATCCGAGATGATTCCGGATGCGAAAATTTCCGGTACTCCCGATGCGGTGGTGATCCTGGACGGCGATCGCAACCGCCTCTCCCCGGGAGCGGGCCGGGCGTTCGCCAATGCGCGCGTGCGCGCGATCATCGATCACCATGGTTCAAACACCCCTGAGGGCTATACGCACTGGTGGTTTGAACCCCATGCCACCAGCACCTGCGAAATGTTGTACGACGCCATGGCGGCGGTCAATCACCCGATCGACCGCGATCTGGCCACGGTGTTGTATGTGGGTTCGATTTTTGATACCGGCGGTTTTCGGCATAGCAACACCACTCCAGCGACGCATCGCATGGCGGCGGTGTGCTTGCAGGCCGGGGTGGACAGCGCCAGTGTGGCACTAAAAGTGCTGTTAGAACGCCGAATGGCAGGTTTGCGCGCCGCCGGACTAATCTACCAGACCAGCGAGCGCCACTGCGACGATCGGGTGTTGATCGGCGAGCTTTCGCACGCGGATTCCAAACAGTTTGGCTTGGTGGGCGGCGATCTCGAAGGGGTGGTCGAATCGCTGTTGTGCGTCGTTGGCACCGAAGTTTCCGTGCTGCTCACCGAAAAGGCCGACGGTACCTCCAAGGTGAG
>SYKL01000383.1 GCA_005797785.1 Pseudomonadota bacterium
AATCACGTCACAGGACAGCAGCATTTCCAGGCGATCGAGCAGGTCTTCCAAGCGGTCGGGTACTTGGCCGGCGTCGATCGCTTCAGCACCGGCCTCCAACGTCAACGCAGATAGAGTAGCGTTGTTCGCCGAATAGATTTGGCCCGGCGCAAGAGGGGAACCCGGGAGGACCACCTCATCGCCGGTGCTCAAGATGCCGACTCGCGGGCGGGGAGCGACGTTTACGGTGGTACATCCGACCGATGCCAGCAAACCGAGGTGGGCTGCGGTGAGGAGGGTTCCCGCTGGAACCAGAGCGTCGCCGGCGCGAATCTCCTCCCCTTTCTTTCGAACGTAGCTTCCTTTTTCAGGGTTGGCGCGAATCGCTACTTTGCCCTCTAAAGCGCCATCGGTGTCTTCGACCATCACCACCGCGTCGGCGCCCAGTGGCATCGGTGCGCCGGTCATGATCGCGGATGCAGTGCCGCTTTCTACCGAGAAGGAGGGCCAACTTCCGGCCGCAATCACTTCATTGAGACGGAGAACGGTCTCGTGGCCCGCCAAATCTTCCGCTCGAACGGCATATCCATCCATTGACGAGTTGTCCCATGGCGGGAGGTCCATGGGAGAAAGAACTTCGGTCGAAGTGTTTCGGCCGAGGGCATCCATCAACGGGACGGAGACGCCGTGCGCACGCGAAACACGGGCTAATACCCGGCTTTGAGCCTCAGCGACGGTCAGCATGCGTCTACTTCTTGACTTGCAAAACTTGGCCTGGCTGAATCACAGAAGAGCTGAGGTTGTTCCAGGACTTAAGTTGGTCGACGGAGCATCCGTTTCGAGTGGCGATAGCGCCCAGGCTGTCCCCGGCTTTCACCTTATAGGTAGTCCAGCCGGAATCTTCCTCGAGGATCTTGAGCTTTTGGCCCGCCTGAATGTCGGAAGGGTTTTTGATCTTGTTCCACTTCTGGATATCGGACATGGAAACGCCATACTTGGCGGCAATGGCGGACAGGGCGTCGCCGCGCTTCACGGTGTAGTAGCTGGTCTTTCCTCCCGATTCGGCTTTCGGGGCCGCCTTGGGTGCGGGTGCCTCGGCAACCGGCTCCTCGGCAGCTGGCGCTTCGCCTTGTCGAACCTTGAGTTTTTGGCCGACGAGGATCTTGTCCCCTTTCAACGAATTCCACGATCGGAGTTTCGAAATCGAGACCTTGTATTTCTCGGCAATCTTTGACAGTGTCTCACCAGACTTTACAGTATGGTACTTGCTTTTCTTGATGGGTGCCGGCTCGGACGCGGGGGTGGCGTCCGTCGCTCGCGGCTCGTCAAGTGCCGCGACCTGTGTGTCCGATGCTGCAGACTTTTTCGGCTTTTCCTCGGGTTCGTCGGCGCGGGCAACCGCGCCTCCTTTGCCGGGAATGACGAGGGTCATGCCGACGACGATCCGGTTGCTGTTTTTAAGGCGGTTGGCGCGTACCAAATCGCGTGTGCTGACGCCGTATTTCTTGGCGATCGACGAGAGGGTTTCGCCGCGGCGAACGCGGTGGTCGGTGACCGCGAGGCGCTCACTCTTGGGAACGGAGGCCAATTGCGCGATGAAGTCGTCGTGCGTGCCCACCGGGAGCCGAATTTCGACTCCCTCTGCCGGGGTCGAGAATCGACGAAGCGCTGGGTTTAACGCCTGAAAGTCTTCGACAGAGATTCCAGCGCATTTGGCGAGGACTTCGAGGTCGACCGCGCCATCGATCTTGGTCTTGTCATACGTCAGCTCTTCCTGGTAGTCGATCCCAGTAAAGCCGTATCGCTCCGGATGTTTGCCGATGATGGCGGCAGCTATGTTCTTAGGTACATAGTTTTCGGTTTCGGGGAGGAAATAGTTGGCCTCGGACAACTTCCAAAAGTCAGTGGTTCCGCCTTTGACCGTAGCTTTTTTGACCCGGCCTGGGCCGGTGTTGTAGCTCGCCCAAGCGAGGTACCAATCGCCAAACATGCCATGAAGATCCTTAAGAAACTCCAGACCCGCTTGGGTGGAACGCTCGGGGTCCCGCCGATCGTCGACCCAAAAGTCGACCCGCATTCGGTACATACGCGCGGTACTCGGGATGAACTGCCACAAACCGGCGGCATCAGCGGCCGAATAGGCATGCGGACTGTAGCCCGATTCGATCATCGAAAGGTATACCAAATCCCGAGGTAGCCCCTGCTCTTCAAGCTGGCGATACATCATGGGGCGATAGCGCGTTGACCGGCTCAGGTAGCGCTCGTAGTATTTCCGCCCAGGACCAGTGAAATAGCGGACCCACTTGGCGACCTGCTCGTTTACCGTGATGGGGATATCGAATTCCTTAGGGTCGACCAAATCTAGGTACAGGGGGTCGACCGCCAGCGCTTTGGCCGGATCTTGGTAGAACTCTACTGGAACAGCGCTAGGACCAATATTCTCGACGAGGCCGAGCTCGGAGAAGTGTTGCTCGGATCGTTCCTTGAGCATCTGCCGCGCTTCTGGGCTTGGATCTTCACCTTCCAACCGAGAGACCCAGCTCCACAGGTCCTCTTCTCCGGGCTCGACGGCAGGAGCATCGGGGTCAAGCTCCTTTTCGGCGGGAACCTCGATGGTGACGGGCGGAGGCGCTGTCTTCTTGTGTTTCTTTGGAGACCGCGCGTGAGCGGCCGAAGCAAGGCACAAAGCCGCTAACAGCAGCGCAGATACACGCATCCCAACCCCCAGAGCGTTCAACCATTGTAGCGGAGGAGAAATTCCCGGGCAACGCACGCGGGTAACGGAACGAACCACAATTCCTCCTTTTTACACAGGCCCG
>SYKL01000384.1 GCA_005797785.1 Pseudomonadota bacterium
AATACTCCTCTCCACACGTTGCAAAGGTGCTTCCCATGCTCCGTCCCGTCGCTCTCTTCACATTGGCCCTGGGCGGCTGCCCCACACCGACGCCTCTCGACACCGACACCGGGAATGCCGACGAAACGGACACTTCATCCGATGAAACTGGCGAAACCGACCTCGCCGACACCGACCTCGCCGACACCGATCCGATCGACACGGACGCCGATACCGATCAAGCCGACACCGACATCGTCGATACCGACCTTTCTGAGCCGATGAATGCGCACTCCCTCGCCTTCGACGGTGTGGACGATCACCTCCTTGTCGCGCTCGATACCGGATCGTGGAGCGCCTTGACCGTCGAACTGTGGGTCCGACCCGAGCGCCAAGACGTCATCGAAACCTGGATGGGCAAAGGCTACTCAGAAACGTTCGATGCGTGGTCCCTCGGTCACGATAGCCAAGGTCAACCGCAGGTTTCCGTTCGCGATACGCTCAGCGGCGCCATCGCCTACGGATCCGCCAGCCTGGTCCCCCTCAATACCTGGACACACGTCGCATTGGTCTGCTTGGACGATGGTTATCCAAAGCTGTACGTCAACGGTTCGCTGATCGCCACCTCCTTCAACTACGCGGAATTCTTGTCCAGCGAGCTTCCGATTCGCATCGGCGGAGGAAACGCCTTGGACGGGGGTTCGCATCGACCGTTCCAAGGCCGTCTCGACGAGGTCCGGGTATGGTCGGTCGCAAGATCCCCATCGGAACTCGCGTCAGACAAAGACCGAACCTTGACGGGAGCCGAACCCAACCTCGAATTGCTCCTCTCCTTCGAAGAAAATTGGGACGATCGTGCAGCCGACCACCACACCCTGTCCTCCTCCGAACCGGAGTCTGAACCTCTCTATTCCACCGACGTTCCGTTCTGAGACAGCGCCTCGTCAAACACCCTCTGAAGCTCCGCATACATCGTCCGTTCCGGTGCCTTGGCGACCGCAATCTCGATCGCCAACGCCCCCAACCGTGGTCCGTCACCGACCAACCGAATGCGGCACGGCCCGACACGGCACACTTGTTCGGGGGAACCCGGATCTTCGGGCCCCGCACCCGCCCAAGCAGAGGGCAGCCCTTCCTCCCACATCACCAGTTTCATTCCTTTCAATGCCTTGTCACGCAAGGCGCCTTCCAACTGCGCTGCGGCGCGATCGACCACCACCTGATTCTCCCGACGCCAATCCCGATGCCACGCGCCTTCATCGCCGGCTTCGGTGAAAATCACGCTCGGAGAAGAATACTCCACATGCACGTGCACCGTCGTCGCCCGAACCGTGGACGAACCACTCGCATGCACTAAACCCAACGCGAGCCACGCCAGAAAAAGCCGCATGGTGTACCTTACTCGACATCGACCGAGGTCGCCCGCAATCCGCTCACCCCAAGGGTCTGGCATGGACAAACTCGCAGAATGGGCCGAAGAACTAGCTCTCCACCTCGGTCGCCCCGCTGACGTCATTCTTTCCGACGGCCTGTACGCCAGCGACTTCTCCGTTGGAAGCAGCGTCGAACTTCACTTTCCCGACGGCTCCGAGGCGCGCTTCCTCCATGCGTTCCACATCGTCAGCCCCGCTAAGACGAAAGTGTGCGTATTTACGGAACATTGCGGCTACATCACGTTCGACCTACAGCCCGATCTGGCGATCACGCGCCACCAAAAAACGGTATATATGCACGAATGAACAAGCCTTCCGTCGTCGCCGCCCTCCTCGCCGAATTTCACCACGAACTCGCGACTCTGGAGCGCGTTACCCAGATGGCCGTCGATGAGGCGACCAACGCCGAATCCCGCCCGGAAAACAAATACGACACCCGCAGCCTCGAATCGTCCTATTTGGCCGCAGGCCAGGGCGAAAGGGTGCTCTCACTTCGGCGCCTCGTCTCCTTCTTCGAAACCATCGATCCCACCTACGTTTCCGATCGCCTGGGCATCGGCAGCCTAGCCTGCCTCGAAGAAAATAGCTCCTGTTCCTGGTTTTTCCTCGCTCCCGACGGCGGTGGCCGCAAGGTGGTCGTCGACGGCGAAACCATCGCGGTGATCACCCCCACTTCGCCTATTGGAGCTCTACTTCTCGGCGCCCAAGTCGGCGACACGATCACCCACCGCAACCGCAACTACGACATCGCCCAACTGCTCTGAGGACGACCGATGACCCCATGCACGCGCTGCAGCTCCAAAAGCTTCCTCGTTCTGCCCAAATTCAAAATCCCGGAGATGGACACCACCGCCGAACCCGACCGCGTCCTTCCCGTTGTTTCTTCGCGCCAAGGGGTTTTTTTCGCGACCGACACCGCCCATGGCCACTTCGAACTGTGGATCTGCGAAGGATGCGGGATCGTCCAAGCGTTCGCGAAAGACATCGACGCCATCCGCGATCTCCCCGACGTCAAACGCAAAACCATCGCTTAACCTCTATTTTTCTGGGCGCCTCCCCTTCGGGGCCGGCCCCCTTCAGGCTCGGCTGAGCCTCGGTCGGCGCGGGCGCTGCAACGCTGTTCGCCTTCCCCGTCCTCCGCCTCCACCCAACGCTTTTGCATCCCCCGCGCCGACCCGCTTCGCGGCCTTGCGGTCGCCTGGCGCGCCAATCGTCAACTACTTTACTATTTGACCTTCTCCCAGGTTCGCCAACGCCCACTCCAACGACTCATCCGCAAGCTTCTCCCAGCCTTCCGCCACGATCAACGCATGGGAACCCGGCACGACACGCCACTCGGTGGCAGCCCCCGCTCGCAACTGGCGACGATAGGTCGCACGAACCATCCCTTTGGTAATCACTCGATCCTGTTCACCCGCGATCAACAGCAGCGGCGCCCGGTTCGGATTTCGAAAGTTCACCTTGATCGGTCGAAAAGTCGCCTCCCAAAACAGGCGTCCTGGCGCCGGAATGACGTACTTCCGGTACCCCTCGTCGACATCGTCGGCATCGATTCCGTTTGCGAAATTCCGACCAAACTGTTTCCGCGAAATTGCCGAAGGAACCCTTCCTCCTTTTTTGAGCCGTACAAACGGAAGGATGGTCGCGGCCGCCCGGAGGGACGGTACAATTCCCTTGCTCGGTGCAGGGGAAATCGCCACGCCCACGTCACCGACCCCGCGATCGAGCAACACTTGAACGATCAACCCACCAAAGCTGTGGCCAATCAACACCACGGGCCCCTCGATCCCTTCGATGCTCCGCTGATATTCATCCGCGATTTGTGCGACTCCCAGCGACACAAATGGATCTCCCTCGGAAACGACCGCTCCAACACTTGGTTCAAACGGCCACCGAGGCGCCATCACGGTATACCCTCGTTCCTCGTACCGTTTTTGAACGGGTTCCCACGAGTCCGCACTCACCCAAGCGCCGTGGATCAGCACAATCGTCGGCCGCGCGGCGACCGCGATGGAAGCCTCTTCCGGCCCGCTCACCGCGGTCTCCTGCCCCCATGCAAGGCCCAACCAAACCAAGAACAGCTTCATGACCCCACTCGTCATCGTCTGCACCAAGAACGTACCTGCATTGAACCCTGATGTCCCCTCCTCCGGGTAGCTTGCGGTCGCCTGGCGCGCCCATTACATCGGGCGGATGCGATCTCCTTTGATGTTCTATTAGCATGATCCCCTCCCCGCCCATGCTGAAGTTTGCCCGAGCCGTCGATGCCTTCGGCCGGCTCTGGCACGACTATGAAATCTGCGGATTGGAGCACCTTCCCGCCGGCCGCCCCGCGTTGATCGTTATGTATCACGGTTTTATGCCATTCGACGCCTGGTTTTTCCTGGCTCGGATGATGGTCAGCCACGATCAATGGATCCGCTCGCTCACCGATCGCTGGCTTCTGGCAACGCCCGGATTGGCCTCTCTGGTGACGGCCGGCGGTGCGATAGCGGGCGACCCGGAAGGTGCCCATCGGCTCTTCCAGGAGGGCTCCAGCGTGATTGTAGCGCCCGGTGGGACCCGGGAGGCGATCGGCGGTCGCCGTTGGTACTACAAGGTCAACTGGGGCCACCGGGTCGGGTTTGCCAAGCTCGCCCTTCGCGAGAACGTCCCCATCGTTCCAATGTTTTCGGAAAACGTTGAAGAGATCTACCGTGCCCCATTTGCCGGCAGCACGCCATTTCAGGCGTTCTACGAGGCGACCCGTTGGCCGGTGGTTCCCGTCGTTGGGTTTGGCGCGATGCCGTTCCCGGTCAAACTGCGCACATGGCTCGGGGAACCCCTCCTTCCCCGCGAAGGTGAAACCCCGGAGTCGCTGCGCGATCGCACCCGGGATGCCATTCAAGCGTTGATCGACGCCCACCAATCCCCGCGCCCCCGCCTGCTGCGCGGATTGGCGGACCGCTGGCGGTGATCAGTCCTCCGTCCGGCCCCGGTTCACCCACCACCCAAATGCCCCCGCGGTGAAGAACATCACCAAGCTGTATACCGCCGCTGGAATCGCCATCGTGGTGTTGTTCAACAACTGTGGCGAACTCGCGATCGCAATCGCCAGCGTGCCGTTGTGGATCCCCACCTCCATCCCAATGGCGATCGATTGGCGCTGCGGCAACTTCAGCGCTCTCGGCACCAAGTAGCCAACCCCCATGCTCACGAGGTTGAACGCCAGGGCTGCCAGACCCACCTGTGGGAGGTACTCGGCCAAAAGCGCATGCTCCTTGATCACCGCCGCCGCCACCACCAGCACCAAAAACACCACCGAAATCACCTTGACCGGCCGTTCCGAGCGTTCGGCTGCCGCTCGGTTCCAGCGCCGAATCGCCATGCCGATGCTCACCGGCACCAAGACGATCGCAAACACCTGAATCACCTTGGAGAACTGCAGCGGGATCGACTGACCCGCGCCCATAAAGTGTGCGAGCGACAGATTCACAATCAGCGGAAGCGCAAACAATGAAAGCACGCTATTTACCGCCGTTAAGGTAATGTTCAGCGCGACATCCCCCTTCGCCAAGTGGCTGTAAAGGTTTGCAGACGCTCCCCCTGGGGACGCGGACAAAAGCATCAGACCCACCGCCAATGCCGGCGGCAATCCAAAGCTCCATGCGACCAAAAAACAGATCGGTGGCAACAAAATCATCTGACAAATCAGGCCGACCAATACGGGCTTGGGGATCAACACCACCCGCCGAAAGTCATCCAGCGTCAAACTCAGGCCAAGCCCGAGCATAATAACGCCCAAAGCCACTGGCATTAGAACCGTTGTGAGCACGCTGCCCCCTGTTTCGCTGCGCCACTCTACAACACCCTGCAACACCCTCCAAAAGACAAGTTCGTGTATCTCATCTCCACACCGCTCCTCTGAGCCGTGGAGGTTCTATGCGACGCCCTCTGATTTTAGCGCTCGTGCTTGCAAGTTACGGTTGCACGATTGAAAACGACGCCTTGCCCCAGCGACCGCCGCCGTCCGAAGATGCCGAAGTCGAGCCGGACAACGACAACGACACCACGGAGAATAATGTCCCTCCAAGCGATGATACTGACGAGAACGAAGCCCCTCCGCCAAGCGACGTTCCCGAACTCGAAAACACCGAGGAAACCAGCGATACCGACTCCACTGAGGCAGAAGACGTACAGATGTACGTCGAAATCGACGGCTATTTCGCCTACAACACCGCCGCCGTCGAGCAAAGCTACGACTCGACTGTCGCCGGGCTGACCACCTATTCGGTGGACGGCGGAGAGACACAAATTCCCTCGCAGGTGGTCTTCACGTTCTGGACCGAGGAAGCCTACATCTGCCACATCGCCGTTGGGCTGCACGACTCAGAACGATCGTACGATGCTCTCCACACGTCGTTTACCGCCGACGGCCACATCGACGAGGACTGGGCCGATGAGGCGTACACCGGATTGGCCTTTCGCCCAGTGGGAGTATTGGCTGAATGGTCCACTTGCGACGTGTCCGACACCGACGGCTGGGACGAATGGATTCAGTCCTGGGGATACATGGGATTCGGCTTCAAGAATACCGGCAGCCCCGAGAACGGCGGAACGAAGGACGGTTTAATCTCGGCAAACGCAGGCAATTGGGCGTACATGGCCGAACGAACCGGCGAAGCCTGGGAATTGAACTCCGACGGAACGGCCGGTGCGTATCTTCCAGAAGAAAGTTGGGATTTCGGAAATTCCATGGTGGTGATTTCCGACGGCCTCACCATGTACCCGCTGGAGTAACCCCATGTCACGCACCCTCTTTCTCGCCCTCTCGCTCGCAAGTGTTGGCTGTGTAGCCGATACCTCACGGGGACCGGTGCGCGACCGTGAAACGGTGGTCTGGGAGGAAACCGAAGACACCGGGGTCATCCAAGACGATCAATGGCCCGGCGACGACCACCAAACGCCCGATTTGACGCCACACGACAGCGATCTTCCGATGGACACCGGGAACGAACCCGTGGACACGGAGGAGCCCACAACCCCCTTGTTCGTTGAAATCGACGCATATCTGGCATTTAACCCCTCTCAATCACCAGACGGCGAAGACTATGGCGACGTCGGGCGCTACGATTCCTACTCCATCGATCAGGGTGAAACGTACATTCCGTCCCAGATCGTGTTCACGTTCTGGACCGAGACCGACTATGTGTGCCACGTGGCCGCCTTCACCCGCAATGAGGAGGCGTACTTCGACGCCCAAGCCCAGTCTTGGGATCTAGGCTCCGAAGGCAAGTTTACCGGAGTCAGTGCCCGACCCTACGGCGTCCTGCCAGAATGGTCCGACTGCACCATCGACGGAGACGGCGCCGAATGGGAAGAGTGGTTTGAAGAATGGGACCAGATGAAGTTCGGCTTTGAGCAGGGCGGCGCCGTCGAGTTCGGCGGCACCGTCGACGGGATGATCTCCATCGGAGATTGGACGTACGCCGAAGATCGCGCCGGGTATGTGTACGGCCTCGACGCCGATGGATTTACCACCCAGGCATTGAGTACCACTGGACTCGACTATACGTCCGATCGAATTCTGTTCGTCTCCGACGGCCTGTACATGTCCGCTTTAAATTAGGCCAACCCGCTGCGCTTCGATGGCTGGCACCCGGGGGCGCAGCTGGTACATCAAAATTTCTATTTTTAGGTCATTTTGATGTACCACTTACACGGAATGACAGCGCTCTCGCGCTCGGGAACGGAATCGAGTAGCCTCAGGCGATGCTTTTTCTACTCGCACTCGCCTGTCGCCCAAACCCGTCCCCGGTCGACACCGACTCCAACGCTCCTCCGGACATTGTCTGGAGCGATCCGGTCACCACACTGACCCGCACGTTGGTATCCAATCCCCCGCGCGAAACCCCCACCGAGCTCAATCCGGTATTTCCGGAGGGTCTCGCCGCAGCGGAAGCCGAAGGGCTCGGCGGTTGGACGGAAGGCCCTGGTGAAACCAGAATTCTGCGCGACGAGCTCGCACCCGGCCGTGGCGGCGGTGGCACGGATCGCCGAAGCCTCTGGATGTTCCTCCATCAAAGCGATGCTCAATTGGCGGACGTCGAGAGCCCCACCCGGGCGGTGGGCGCTGACGCGATCAGTTTCACCCAATCTGCCGCTCGAACCCAAGAGATCTACCAAGCTCACATCCTGGACGCGCTGATTCGTGAGGCCAACGGACTTTCCGAGTTTGCTCCGATTGATTTCGCCGTTTGCACCGGGGA